>JAKASN010000011.1 GCA_021819025.1 Actinomycetes bacterium
ACCTCAATCAATCCAGGACCGTGGTCGGTGCAAACTGGGCTGCCGTTGTACTTGTGCGACATCGCGGTCTTTGTTGCTGCGGCGGCATGCTGGTGGCGTACTCCCTTGCTGGTGGAAATCACCTATTTCTGGGGACTGGCCGGGGTCCTCGAGGCCATCATCACGCCCGAGCTGCCGGATGGTTTTCCCCATCTCCTCTTCATCCAATACACCGTGGGTCACTTGGCGGTGGTCGCCGCGGCGATCTATCTCACCTTTGGATTGCGAATCGCGCCGCGTGCTGGCGCGATGTTGCGGGTATTTGTCATTACTGTCGCCTACACCGTCGCGGTGGGGATCCTCGACTGGATCACCGGCGCGGACTATATGCTCTTGCGATACCCCCCACCGACCCCGAGTCTGCTTTCGCTTCTCGGGCCATGGCCGTGGTACATCTTTGGCGCCGCTGGTGTCGGAGCGCTCTCGTTCGTGCTCCTGGATGCTCCGTTTTGGGCTCAGCGACGCAAAAGCCAGCTGGAAACTGAGGGACTTTCACAGCCGCACCCCTAGTCATGGTCATCGACGAGAGGCGTTCGAGCAGATAACTCAGTACCTGTCACACGCATGTAGTGCCACTTTGCTCCGACTTTTGCTGCAAAGTACCGTCCTGCTGTCCGCCAACGACGGAGCCGCTGCAGTCATGCCCGCACCAAGGCCACAAAACAACACAAATACCCTGACGGTATCCGCCGAGTCCCGCCCAAGGACTGGGTGATCCCCTCGGGCAAGGTGAGGCCGCGTTGCAAAGCTCCAAGCGAGGGTGGATAAACGCGAGAGCCTCAGCGCCAGAGCGCCGCTGGTTCGGTGTCGTATCTCTTCTGGCATCTTTTGGAAACGATCGCCAGGCGTTCTCTGGGTTACCGCAGACTTCCTCGAGTCGGCCAGGCAATCCGTCTTCGGGCGATCCCAAGGCGGCGCTATAGCCAACACACAAAGGCTTACGCCGCCTGGCGCACGGCAGAGGAACCTCGCGAGTCGGAGCTCACCGGTCACCCGAAGCAGCGCATCATCAGGGAGTTGACGAGATCGCCCGGAGGAGACGATCCAAGTCTCTTCGTGAGGTCATCTACGGGAAAGTCCCT
This sequence comes from Actinomycetes bacterium, assembly GCA_021819025.1. Lineage (GTDB taxonomy): Bacteria > Actinomycetota > Acidimicrobiia > Acidimicrobiales > Acidimicrobiaceae > Acidithrix. The sequence goes on from JAKASN010000011.1 coordinate 1,122, forward strand.
GGCCAACGCACCTGTCATCGTCAAGCCCGAGATCGGCCGAATAAAAGCAGTTTTAGCTTGCTCTTGGCATTTTTTTCAACGCCGCAGGTGCGAATCTGATCGCCCAATCGGATCGCCTTGACCGCGCCAGCTGGTTGGGAGTTTCTCCAAATCTCCGTTCCGCACAGAGAAACACGCCTCGTTGCGCAAAATCCCCTCATCTACTCTTGAATCACCTCACTACGCATTGAAGGAGGATCATGCCAAAACTGGGACGAACAGAGTGGTACGACCTGACGCGAGATATGAACTGGACTTTTAGTTATGTAAATGAGGAGGACGTATTTCCCGAAGAGTTGAGTAATGGATTCGGAATTCCGGCGTCACAATGGTGGCGATGGGACGAACCCTACAAAATCAGTTATCGAGAGTACGTACACAATCAGTACGATAAAGACAATGAAGTTTACGCGGTCAATGCCGCCATTGGTCGCTCAAAGCTTTTCGATGACCTAGATCCGGGATGGCGAGCCGCTGTGGTCGCCCACTACGGAGCAATTGCGGTACCAGAGTATCTTGCCGCCATCGGCGAATCTCGCATGGCTCGATTCGGGCGCGCCGCAGCTTGGCGCAATATGGCAACCTACGGAACTCTTGATGAGACCCGCCACGGTCAGATCCAAACCTTCTTTCCTCACAGCCTTCTTGAAAAAGAGCCCCGATTCGACTGGGCTCATAAGGCGCTGCACACCAATGAATGGGGTGCAATCGCGGCTCGGTCGTTGTTCGACGACATGTTTGTGGCGAACGACGCGGTAACCACCGCACTCCAGTTGACATTTACTTTTGAGACCGGCTTTACCAATCTTCAGTTCTTGGGAATGGCGGCGGATGCCATGAAAGTGGGCGATGTTGGATTTGGAGCGTTGATTTCAAGCATCCAGACCGACGAAGCGCGACATGCTCAACAAGGCGAGCCAACTCTTCGAATTCTCGTGGCAAACGGGAAGAAGGACGAAGCGCAGCAGATGATTGACCACATGTTTTGGCGATCTTGGCACGTCTTCGCGCTGTTAACCGGTCTGTCGATGGATTACTACACTCCCCTGGAACACCGTAGCCATTCCTTCAAAGAGTTTATGCAAGAGTGGATTGTCAAGCAGTTCATGGACCAGTTCCGCGATTTTGGCATGAACCTTCCTTGGTACTGGGAGGATTATTTTCTCAAAGAGTTGGATTGGTACCATCATGCCGTACATTTGGGCGTTTGGTACTGGAGGCCAACGGTGTGGTGGAATCCCGACGCCGGAGTTTCGCCGGACGAGCGTGATTGGCTAGAAGAAAAATATCCGGGCTGGAATGACTCGGTCGGCAAGTGGTGGGATGTAATTGGCGACAATGTCCGCAACGGGGATTTCGCATTGACCTTGCCCGAGACATTTCCCATGGTATGCAATATGTGTCAAATACCCATCGTGTCGCCGGCTGGATTCCTCGCGGGAAAGGTGGCCAGTCCGGCTCCTTTGAGCGTTACCCGAAAAGGCAGGCGTTACAACTTTTGTTCCGAGCCCTGCAGATGGATCTTTCAATCCAATCCGGAAAGGTTCGAAGGCCATCTCACCATTGTCGACCGCCTACTCGCCGGAATCATACAACCCCCGACCGTGGAAGGCGCTTTGGCTTACATGGGACTCTCGCCCTCGGAGATGGGTGTCGACGCCACGGGTTACGCCTGGGCTACACAAACCAATCATCACAGCGATCAAGTGGTAAATCTTTAATTTTTTCACTACACCAAAGGAGCGAAAATGGCGCCATTACCCATACAGGCGATCGTACGTGGGGACTTTGTAGCCCAACTGGTGCTCATCGATACCGACGACTCGGTGGATGCAATGATTGAGAAGATTAACCACCATGCCGTAGGCCGCCGAGTGAGTGGCGAAAGTCGCAAATGGAACCTCTTCTGCGAAGACGAGCAGATAGAAGATGGACAAACGGCGGGTTCCGCGGGAATTCAGCCCCTCGATGTAGTCGAGGTGGTTCCGGTTGGATAGGGGTACCACCGAGGCTGATCTCATTTGGGTACAAGCCGCAGCACTCGAAGACATTTGGGAGGGCGACTTGCTTGAGGTCGATCTGGACGGCGAATCAGTGATCATTGTTCATCCAGAAGGCGGCAAGATTAAGGCATTTCAAGGAATTTGCCCTCACCAAGAAAAATCTCTCGCGGATGGTTACCTGGAAGGAAACCTCCTAGTGTGCGCGGGTCACCGCTGGGAATTCGACGTAAGTAGCGGTAAAGGCATTAATCCGATGGGCTGTGAACTCTTTGAGTACCTCGTCCGCGTCGAGGGGGACTTACTTTTTGTTGGTTATCCACGCAAGGCAGGTAGACGCAATTTCCGGTTTACTGCAACATTAGCAGGGGAGTGATCAAGTGGTAGAGCGAATGGTTGGCCCGGTTCTTCGAGGTACGGACCAGTACAAGATTGACTCAGTCGTAGAAGCGATTGTAATGGATAATCCCGGTAAAGAAGTGATCGTCGATGATGAAGGCGGGTACGTTCGCGTCAGCTGCGCCACCCGGTGTCGCTTGACCCGAAAGAGCCTTGAGATCTCGCTCGGAGAGCCGTTCGAGCTTTCCGATCTTGAGCCCATGCTGAGTGGCTTTGCCGGACATATTAGCTACCTCAGCGACGACGAAGTTTCTTGGTATTTGGAAGGGGAGAAATTGTGAGTGAGAAGATAGCACCTATCCGACGTAGTACCCGTACCTGGTCCCTGCTCGGTGACGTAAAAAAACGGCCATCGCCATACGAGGTGGTCACGAGCAATTTTCATTATCATTTTAGGCGCGACCCGGTACCCTTCGAACTGAGCCCGGAGGCTCCGCTAAACCGTTGGTACTTGAAGTATCGGGAGGGTTCGGCTCTGCAGATGGAGGATTGGGAGGGTTTCCGCGACCCGCAACGCTTGACCTACCGATCCTATGTCGCCCTTCAGCACAACCGGGAAGTTATCATGGACTCCATCATCGACCGCTTCGAACAGGAGGAGAGCACCGACAGACTCAGCCAAGAGTGGCTTGGGGTGATGAGAGATATCTACGCGCCAGCCCGCTTCCCTATCCATGTTCTCCAGATGACGGCACTTTATCTTGGCCAGATGGCTCCCTCAGCTTTCATAACAAATGTGGCTCATTTCCAGGGGGGAGATGAACTGAGAAGAGTGCAATGGATCGCATACCGCTGCAAATCTCTCGCGCTCTCTTATGGCGAAGAGTTGGCATCGAGCGAAGTGGCGCGCCACGCTTGGGAGGATGCTCCAACCTGGCAACCGATGCGCAAGGTATTTGAAGAACTCCTCCTCGCCTATGACTGGGGCGAATGCTTTGTGGCGATGAACTTGGTAGTCAAGCCGCTCTTCGATGCGGTGTTCAATGAAGGAATCGGTCGGGCAGCGCTTTTACACGGCGACAGCTTGACGAGTGCCATGCAAGTGGAACTGGCTCACGACAGCGCCCGGGCTCGGGAATGGACCTCCGCACTAGTGCATTATGCCTGCGACAACAACGCCGAGAATCGCGAGGTCATCCGAAGCTGGGTAGAGAAATGGCAGGATCGTAGCCGAGACGCCTTTACCGGACTCGCGGCTTCGCTAGAAAATGCAATAGTTCCCGACCTCGATGCCGCACAACAGGGCTTTCTATCTAGTCTCGGGCTTTGAGGAGCGAACTGTCAACTTCGGCTATCTAATCCTTGCTAACAGGTCTGCATCACTAGGGTGATCAGCGGCCGAAGGCCGGTGTAGTTACAAACTTCGGCTCCTTGTGATTTTGTCCCTTGGAAACGGGATGAGGTGCTGGGGACTCTCCGATGTGCTCAGGCTCGTTGGTGGCCCTGGATACGGCTTATTGGATGCCGATAGGGTCGGCTAGAAAAGAATCCTCGCGGGCGATCCCCTGGAATTGAGTGTGCGGAACTAGGTCCAAGGCGAAAAGGTAGCACGGATCCCAGATTTGTTTTGGCGTTTTCGAGCGCTTAACTATTAAGGATGCACAATGGGAAAATCTCTCCCACTGGTGATAGTGGGTGGCGGCGTAGGCGGTGCATTCGCAGCGCAGGAAGCACGCCGGCAAGGTTATTTGGAACCAATTGTGCTGGTCTGTGGAGAACCATACCTTCCCTACGATCGGCCTCCCTTGTCAAAGGAATACCTGCTTGAGCAGAACTCCGAGGTGCCAGAGCTCTTGCCGGGGTCATTTTATTCGAACAACGATATCGACATCGTTCTCGGTTCGATGGCTTGCGAGCTCGATGCCAGCGCGAAAGTGTTGACTCTGGAGAACGGAACCTCGCTCGACTATGGTGCATTGATTCTCGCCACAGGTTCTCGGGCTCGGGTCTTGCGCTGTGTGCCATCTCTGGACAACGTCTTCTATTTGCGTAGCATCGAAGATAGCTCGCGCCTCAGGGCGGCGCTACAGGGTCGCCCACAAGTGGTGATAGCTGGAGGCGGGTTCATCGGGCTCGAGGTGGCCGCAGCTGCGAGTGCATTGGGGGCCGAGGTTTCTATCGTCGAGATTATGGAAGCTCCGTTATCGGGCATCCTTGGGACGAAGGTCGCCCAAGAGTTCGCGCAATTGCATCGAAGCAGGGGCGTTTCCATCTATACCAGCGAGTCGGTCGTGGACGTGATCAGCGACTCGTTGGTCCGAGCGGTAGTGACCTCTACCGGACGGACAATTCCCTGCGATGTACTCGTCGTGGGCGTGGGTGCGGCGCCAATGGTGGAATTAGCCGTGTCGGCAGGAATTCAGGCGGAGGCAGGAATTCCCGTGGATGCGCATTGTCGCACCGAGATGCCCTCGGTCTTTGCCATCGGGGATGTTGCTCGTCTTGACCATCCCGTGGTGGGATCGCCGATACGCGTGGAACACTGGGATAGCGCACGGCGCCACGCCAGTGCAGCGATCAGCACCCTGGTTGGGAAACCGTCTCCTTGCACCACCCTGCCCTGGTTCTGGTCGGACCAGTACGGGATCAACTTTCAATACGTGGGTTATGCTCCGGTATGGCAGGAGGTCGTACTCCGTGGCGATCCTGCGCACTGGGATTTTTCGGCGTTTTACCTCCTCGAGGGTCAAGTGGTTGCGTGCCTTGCGGCTGAGCGACCCAAGGAGATCCGTGCCGCGGAGCACATGATAAGCAACCGAATCCGCATCCCGGGCGAGCAGTTGCTCAATGACCAGATTGATCTCAGAGAGATTCTTCGTGATCACCAAAGAGAGCGTCGCTCTCACTAGCACCCCTAACAAGGCTCGATCGGTCATTCTCATAACTCGTGGTGGCGCGCTTGGCGGTGCTGATTTCTCTGAACGCGGTGATTTGTTGGCATGGCTAGGCGAGTCCAGCGGCGCCAAGGCGACGCGTCGCCTTGGCGCCGGGCGCAATCGATCATTAATGGTGGTCGCTCCTCAAGGTCGATACGCGGCCCCAAGGCTCGTCGCCGTCCAAGGTCCACCCTGTGTTACCGGGCGCGGGAACCAACCAACAAAAACTGCAAGTTTCTCCAAATGATAATCGCGTTCCGTAGCTAGGAACGAGGTGCGAACCTGGCGGCGATCTCGGCATAGCTTTGCTGAAGAGGCGTGATCCGGTCGATTTGATGGCGGGATCACCGGCGGACGCCTTTTGGGATGCAGCTGAAAAATAGAGGGGGGGATAATGACACCGTTCATGCTCCAAGTCGAAGCGAAGCTCAATGGGGAGGCATGTGAGGTAACCCCGCGACACCCCGCGGCGACAGAGTCGGTCCCCCACGGCGCGGATCGCCACGTAGCTTTGAGATCCTTGGCCGAGCAGCTTGTCTGTGAAGCAAACGCGGTTTTGCGCGATCATTCCCAAGCGATTTCGCTCCAAGACATCACCAGTGCTTCGGCACTCGGGTTTCGCCTCACCAACGACGCCAATTGGGTCGAGGTAAATACCAGCTTCGCTGACGGAAAGAGCCTCGTGGCAATGAACTTTGCCCAGGGCGGCGCCGACAAATCTGCCGAGATCATCGAACTGGAAGATCTGCCACTTTTGATCTTGGAACTTATCGGGCCGGAAAAATAAATAACCGTTCCGGCGAGAGGAACATCTCAGCATGGAGCGAGCTCCACAATCTAGGTTTTCAACATCACACCAACCGAAGGAGGACGAGTGTCATATGAAGTAAAACAGCAAGTCGTAGCGCCGATTAGGAATGCGTTTACATACCTGATCGAGAGAAACGGGGATCGTCCCGCGACACGCTACGAGGAGGCTACCATTGACCTCCAGCCCACGGAGAATTTCCACTACCGCCCGCTATGGGATCCGGCCCATGAAATTTACGACGTGGATTACTCGGCGCTCAAGCTGAGCGACCCCTATTCTTTCCTTGACCCCAGGCAGTACTATTACTTTCCCTACGTGGTCAATCGCGCTGGACTCCTCGAGTCATTCGGTGCCTCGCTGAGCTATCTCGAATCGAGAGGTTTGCTGGCGGCACTCGATAGCAGCTGGAGCGAGGTAATGAGCCATGAGATTCTCCCGCTGCGCCACTATGAGGCTGGCGCGCAGCTCATCACTCAACTTGGCTCACGTTTTGCTTATGGAACTTCGATTGAGCAAGCGGCATCCTTTTCCGCCTTTGACCGTATGGGCCTCGCCCAAATGATATCGCGCGTGGGGATTTCCCTCGAGTCGGGGAGCTCAGAGATCCTTGGGGAGGCCAAGCACGCCTGGATATCGTCGCCCAACCTTCAAGGGCTGCGCCGCATGGTCGAAGAGCTCCTCATCGAGGGGGACTGGGCGATCGCACTGATGGGTTTGGATCAAATCGACCGGATAATCTACCCCTTGGTTTGGATGCATCTCGACGACGTGGCGGTCAAGAGCGGCGCGGGAGCCTTTTCGCTCATCGCCCAGCACTTTGCCACCTGGTATAAGGATCAGCGCAAGTGGCTCGATGCCCTGATCCGGGCTTGGGTCGCTGATCCTGTCTACGGACTGGCCAATACCGCGATCCTGAGCGAGGCTGTGACAACCTCCTCGCGACGCGCAGAGCGCGCCGTGGCAGAATTCGCCGAAGCATTTCGGCCCCTAGACGCCAATTGCCCCGCCACCGTTGCAGAGCTCGCCAGCGCGGCGCGATCGGCGCTCAGTGCCCTTGGCATAGAAGGGAAGTAGCCAGATGACATCACTATCCAGCGAAGCCAGCCGGGCAAAGGTGAGGGTTGACCTCCAGGACAATGACGAAACCGCGATTCTCGTCGCTGCGATCAGAAAAGACAACCCCGAGGTTGTGGTTACGCACCTCCCCGGCATCGTCAAGGTGACCTCCCCTACCGAACTGGTGATAAGGCGCGAAAGTGTCGAGGCGGCCAGCGGCAAGACCTGGGACCCGAACGAATTTCAGCTTCAACTCGTCACTTACTACGGACACTTTTCGACCTGGGATGAAGACGAGATCCTCATCTCCTGGCCCAAGCACTAACTGAAGGAGAATCCAATGGCAAAGTTGTCCATGAAAGAGCGCTACGCTGCGCTCACCAGAGACCTCGACTGGGATTTCGACTATGTCGATTCCAAGGAAGTCTTTCCCTACACCACCTTTGAGGGTATCAAGATCCACGATTGGTCCAAGTGGGAGGATCCTTTTCGTCTCACCGTCGACTCTTACTTCAAATATCAGGCCGAGAAGGACCGCCGACTCTACGCGGTACTCGATTCCTTCGCCCAAAGCCAAGGGCATCTCAGCCTGCATGAGGCGCGTTATCTCAATGCCATGAAGCTATTTCTCCAGGGTGTTACCCCGTTGGAGTACGCCGCGCATCGTCACTTCGCCTTCTTGGCCCGCTTCCTCGACTCTGGCGGTCCGCGCTTTGCCGCGTTGTGTCAGTCGATCGACGAGCTTCGCCATGCCCAGACCGAGATACACACCTTGAGCAACTACAACAAGTATTACAGCGGCTTTCACTCTTGGCCCAAGATGCATGACCGCGTTTGGTACCTCTCGGTACCCAAGTCGTTTTTCGATGACGCGATCTCCTCGGGACCTTTCGAGTTTCTCACCGCGATCTCGTTCAGCTTCGAGTACCTCTTGACCAACCTGCTCTTTGTGCCATTCATGTCAGGGGCGTCCTTTAATGGGGATCTCCCCACCATGACCTTCGGGTTCTCGGCCCAAAGCGACGAGAGCCGTCACATGACATTGGGGTTGGAGTCGATTCGCTTCTTGCTCGAACAGGATCCCGACAACGTTCCCATCGTGCAGGGGTGGATCGACAAGTGGTTCTGGCGCTCCTACCGGGTCACGGCTCTGGTGGCGGGGATGATGGACTACATGCTCCCGCGCAAGGTGATGAGCTGGAAGGAAGCTTTCGAGCTCTACTTCGAAGAGCAGATGATGGGGTCGCTCTTCAAGGATCTCGCTTACTACGGGATTCGCCCGCCAGCCCATGTCGGAGACGCCATTGCCGAAAAGGAACATTTGAGCCACCAGGTCTACTGGACTCTTTATTCCTTCAGTTTCGCAGCGGCCTTCACCACTACAGTGCCCGATCCCGCCGAGTTGGAGTGGTTGTCCCAGACCTATCCCGAGAGCTTTGACAAGCTCTATCGGCCACGCTGGGAGCGTGCCGCTGAAATCACCGAAGGCGGCGGGCGCTTCTTCTTCCAGGGGCTGCCGCAACTTTGTCAAGTGTGTCAAATTCCCATGCTCTTTACCGAGCCGGGGGATCCCACCACAATATGTCAGCGTCACAGCAACTTCAATGGGGAGAACTTCGACTTTTGCTCGGATGGTTGCAAGTCGATCTTCGACAAGGAGCCGGAGAAGTACATCCAAGCGTGGCTCCCGGTGCACCAGATCTTCCAAGGCAACTGTGGAGGGCCGTCGGTACCCGAAGTGCTCGACTGGTACGGAATCCAAGAAGGCGACAACGCGGAGTACCTGGGATCCAAAGACAACCTCAACTGGCTGTCCTGGCACGATGATTCAGCTAAGTAAGGAGGATACATGCCAGTCAAAGCGATAAGCAACTACAGCTTCGAGTCCCGTTCACGGGCGGAACTCTACGGAGATGACCAGCTCGTCAATGTGTGGTGGGTCAACGCACCGATGATGTGCGCGGCAGCTTGTTTTCGAGCTCCCCGCGAAATGGCCTGGTCGGACTTTTTAGCTGCGATGGTCTATCCCTGGGCGTCGTCGGATCCCGGCTTTGAGGCGTCGCGGGCTTCTTCGTGGCAAGTTGACGGGGTTGGATTCTCCCCGGATCCTTCTGCCACGCTGGCGTCCCTCGGGGTGCGACATAAGTCCCTGGTCAGCTTCAAGAGCTAAGGCGACTCCCCGTGTGCAAGGTCCGCGTCGATGCAGAGGACGTTGAAGTCGAGGCCGGGTTGGAAGAGACCATCCTCGAGGCGCTGCGGCGCTGCGGATATGCCTACCGTTGGGGCTGTCGCCGCGGCGGCTGCGGGGTTTGCAAAGTCGACCTTCTCCAAGGCGAAGTCGACTACCGGCGCAACGTATCGGAATTGGTTTTGAGCGCTACGGAACGAGATGGCGGCGTAGCGCTCTCTTGTCGAGCGCGTCCTCGCGGCGATGTCACCATCCGGCTGCGGGACGAGAGGTTAAAGAAGTGTTATGGCATCCTCGCCACTTGAGCCACGCGGCTCTGGGTACGAGGTTGGGAATTCATCTGAGCCGCGGTTCGCGCGGCAGGAGAGAAATGGAAAGGTCAGGGAGAAAATATGAGCGTGATGAGACTGGGATACGTACACGTGAGAGTTACGGATCTCGAAGAAGCCAAGAGCCATTATGGCAACACTATGGGGTTGCTCGAAGTTGCCAACGAGGGGAACAAGGTATTTTATAAAGGTTGGGACGAGTATGACCACCACTCGGTAGTGCTGGAGGAGGGCGGGGTCGGCCTCGTCAAACTTGGCTACAAGGTTTCTGAGAGCAGCGATCTCGATGACATCGAGATCAAGGCGACGCGCTTTGGGGCTACGGTCGAGCGCATGGCTAAGGGCGACAACCTTTCGGTGGGCGACGGGTTGCGCATCACGCTTCCCTCCGACCATGTGGTAGAGATCTACCATGAGATCGAATACCTCGGCACTGAAACCGGTCGAATAAATCCCGACCCCTGGCCGAGATTCCGTCGCGGGGTGGGAGCTCCCCGCATCGACCATGCTCTCATCACGGTAGAGGAGCCCGCCCTGGTCGAGCGCTTCTTTGCCGACGTGATGTCCTTCATGGTTTCCGAGCGGGTGATCGTATCCAACGAGAACCCCGAGGTGATCGGAAGCTGGATGTATTGCGCTGGCACGCCGCACGATATCGCCTTTATCAAAGGACCAAATGGTAAGCTTCATCATTTTGCCTTCGCTCTGGAGAGTTGGAGCGATGTACTCCATGCCGGCGATATCTTCGCGATGGATGACGTTCCAGTTGATGTTGGACCGACCCGCCATGGCATCACCCGTGGCCAGACGATCTACTACTTCGATCCTTCAGGGAACCGCAACGAGGTCTTCACCGGGGGTTACTTGACCTTCCCTGATTTTCCCTCCATCACCTGGACCGCAGATCAGCTTGCCAAGGGGATCTTCTACATTTCCCGCGAGCTTAACGAGCGTTTCACTTCGGTTCTCACCTAGGCGGCCACAGATGTTGCCCGCCTCGCAAGGGCGGGCAACTTCTAAAAAAAGGTGGCAGCCCGCGGGTACAGGAAGCAGGATTGATTTTATTGCAACATGTGGTGACCATTGCTGGACTTGACAAAGAGATCCCCTGCGAGGAGAGCCAGACCATTCTGGATGCCTGCCTTCGAGCGGGTGTTTGGTTGCCACACGCCTGCACTCATGGCACCTGTGGAACCTGCAAATCCCAAATCATCGAAGGTGAAATCGATTACGGCAGCGCCTCGCCTTTTTCCTTGATGGACTTTGAGCGCGAGGAGCGGATGGCTCTCCTGTGCTGTGCCACCCCGCGCTCGGACGTCGCGATAGAGGCTGACATCGAGATCGACCCTGGCGTGGTATTTCATCGGGTTGTCGACCAGGACGCCACTGTCGAGGCGCTCCAGGAGGTGGCAATAGAAACGCGCAAGCTCTTCGTCCGCCTCGATGCTCCGCTGCGCTTTACCCCCGGGCAGTATCTCCGGCTCTATCATCCGCGCGAGAGCGGCTATCGCAACTACTCGATTGCCAACCAGGACAACCCCACCGAGCTGATCGAGTTGCATATCCGGCGCAGCCCTGGCGGAGTTTTCACCGATGGTTGGATCTTTGACTCGATGAGAGGCGGAGAACGCATAAAGATCTCCGGGCCTTTTGGGAGGTTCGTGCTTCGCCCGCTTCGGCCCGAGCCGATCCTACTCATCGCCGGCGGTACCGGTCTTGCCCCGATCAAAGCGATCATTGCGGACATTCTCACCTCGATGCCGGGGCGCGAGTTTCACCTCTTCCAGGGAGGAAGAACCCTCGATACTTTGTACGACGTCGAGTTATTCCAGGCACTTCACGAGAGCGCGATAGGCTTTTTTTACCATCCCGTGCTTTCTGAAGAGTCGGTCGCCGGGTTTGGTCACGGCATGGTCACC
>JAKASN010000012.1 GCA_021819025.1 Actinomycetes bacterium
CGATTGGCAAGTACCACGGCGAAAAGCTCATTCGCGCCCAGGAAGCCGCGATTCGCGCTAAGCGTCCCATTCTCTACCTCGTGGACTCCTCCGGCGCGAGAATCGACGAGACAGCTGGCCATCATGTCGATAAAAAGAGCGGAGGACAGCTCTTCTACCTCCACTCCATCATGTCGGGATTTGTCCCCCAAGTCGGAGTGCTCTACGGCACCTGCTTTGCAGGAACGGCTTACACCCCGGTCTTTTGCGACCTCTTGGTGATGATGGAGGACTCCGCCATGGCCATCGCCTCGCCGCGAATGGTGGAGATGGTGATCGGCCAAAAGCTCTCCCCCGCCGAGCTCGGCGGAGCAAAGATGCATGCCGAGGTGAGCGGCTCAGTGGACTTCCTTGCCAAGACCGAAGAGGAGGCCGCATCGATAGTGCGGCGCATCTTCGAATTTCTCCCCAGCTCCTGTGAAGAGAAGCCTCCCACTCGAAAAGCGCTTCCTCCCGCCACCGATCCCAGCGAGATCGACAGAATAATTCCCCAAGACGCCAACCGACCGTACCGGATCAAAGCGCTCATCGACGCCTTGGTCGATGCGAAGAGCTTTCTCGAGGTCAAGGCGCACTATGCCAAAGAGCTGGTGGTGGGGTTCGCGCGCATCGACGGGGCCACGGTGGGGATCGTCGCCAACGACCCGAGCCATAAAGGAGGCACCCTCTTTCCGGAATCCTCGGACAAAGGAGCCGAGTTCGTCTGGCTCTGCGACGCCTATCAGATACCCCTCGTCTACCTAGTTGACACACCGGGCTTCATGGTAGGTAGCGCGGTGGAAAAAGCCGGGATCTTGCGCCGTGGACGCAAGTTCATCTTCGCGACCTCCTCGGCAACGGTCCCTCGCATCTGTGTCATCGTACGCAAGAGCTACGGGGCGGGTATCTACGCCATGTCGGGCCCGGCATACGACCCGGACGTCACTTTGGCCCTACCATCGGCGGAGATTGCGGTGATGGGTCCCGAAGCCGCGATCAATGCGGTCTACTTCAATCGCCTCGCAGCGATCCAAGACCCCCAGGAACGCGCGGAGGTCACCGCAAAGTTGCGCAAGGAGTACCAGGACAGCTACGACATCTATCGCCTTGCTGGGGAGATGGTCGTCGACGAGCTGGTCCCGCCATCCCAACTCCGCCAGCAGCTATCGCACTATCTCAAGCTCTATGCCAACAAGGAAGTAAGCCGACCGAAACGTCGCCACGCCACAATCATTTGAAGAAACTTCAGCTCTCTTGCTTCACTTGGAGCGCGCTCATCCCGCTTAGGTAGCCCGTGGGTTACGATTCGCTCGCGAGGGAGCTGGCGGCCGCGGCGATGGAGCCTTGGGAGCTTGTAGGGGGACGTCTACGATCCGACAAGGAATGTCGGCAGTCTCCGAGATGTGATAGCTCGCGCAGATGCGATGATACCCGTCGGCAATGGTTAGAGGTACCCCATCTTGAAGAGAACCCCTCACCAGCAGAACCGGTGAGAGCTTGTCACCTTGGGCCACCTTCTTGAGATCCAAGGCGACGTGAAAATCCGCCGCGGGAAGCAGTTCCAGCTTCGAGGCTCGAAGAAGATCTTTGGCTTGCCGTGTCTCGCTGGGAACTTCCTTCAATGCCGCGACGATGGCCTCTACGGCGCTCGGACCCGCCAACAAGGAGAGGTAGTTGCCCGCCGCGGGAAAGTCATGCTCCTGGGGATCGTGCATCCAGTGCTCTGCGGGTAGTTTTGTCTTGTGCTTTTTTGCCACCTTGGCTAACTCTCCTTCTTATCCGTCGACTCTTTAGTTGCGGATGCTTCTGCAGCAGCTGCGTGAATAGTAGGCAAGACCTCCGAGGTGGTGACGGCGCCGAGAGTGCCTTGTGCGGCGCGTATCGCGTTCGTATCCCCACCCTTGCCCCGGAGGATCCAGGCAAATCCTACCGCGATGAGAGTTCCCAGAAGTGGTCCCACGAGATACACCCAAAGGTGAGCGTAGTTCCCCGTGATGAGATCCGGTGAAAGACTTCGTACCGGGTTCATCGAGGCTCCGCTGATGGGAGAAGCAAAGAGGCCAGCCAGTACTATATAACCCCCCACCGCAATCGCTGAAAGTCCGCCCACGTTCTGTGCGCCCGATGAGGTGCCAAGAATGGTACTCACCAGCCCCAAGGTGAGAAAAGCCTCCAGCACCATCGCCTGGACATCGCTAGCCCCAGCGCCAGGAACAGTCGCTCCAAGTGCTCCAATATCACCGAAAACGAGATACAGCGTCCAGCATGCCAAGGCGCCTCCCGCTACCTGTGCGGCGATATAACCAGGAACCCTTTTCCAGGGAAACTCGTCTCGCAGTGCAAAAGCGATGCTGACCACGGGATTCAAGTGGGCGCCCGAAACGGTCCCCATGAAAAGGATCATTGCCATCACCGCAAGTCCCGGCGCGGTGACCGCCGCGCTACGCCCGATCAATCCGTGTGTAAAGGCGCCGATAACTCCCCCTCCAGCGCCGACAAAGACCAAGACGAAAGTGCCGAACACCTCGCTGAAGAGCCGTCGCCACTCATATGAGAGGTTGGCAAAGTCACGCTCCCACACCGCAGCGGGACGCTCAATGGTAAACCTATGGCTCTGCAACTGCGACGGAGGTACGCCCGAAGGCGCTGGCTTCACCAAGGCCATCCACTCCCCTTCATTCCTTGAAAATTTGGCCACAACAATGCTTGGTGATGCCATTATTGCACCTAAAACACCTCCCATGGGACACAGCGAGCTTTACTTAGCAATTTCACCTACTCAAATCGGCCATAGCGCCAACGGTAATACGGCGCGCGATGCCATCGAGGCCGATAAGTGACTCGCTAAAGCTCTCCGCAAGCACCCCCTTAAGAATCTCGATCCGCCATTAAGGCGGCGTTAAGAAGCCTCGATGCCCTCAAAGCAGCTAAATAGCATGGCCAAGAAATGCAGCAACCGGGGGCTACCCGAGGATAACAAGTCCCAGGGCCCTCGATAACCGCTCAGGAAGGTAGAGATGGCTGATCTCGCAGTAATTGCTTCGGTCCTAGCCGCCACGGCTCTCGGAGTCGCCTTTATCAACTTTTGTTCTTCTCTCGCCAAAGTTGATTTCGAACCACACTCCCGTGGGAGCGAAGAGATGGCACCTCGGGAGAGTGCCCCTGGCAACCCACCAGAGACAAAAGGGAGGCGATGATGATCTATGACATCGTAGGAGGACTTCTCGCAGTGATCTTGACCGGATACCTCTTCTATGCGCTCATCAAGGCAGAGAGGTTCTAGATGACCACGAGCGACTTTGTAGGACTTGGCATTCTCATCGTTCTTTTGGCGATATTCGCGCCACTGCTGGGACGCTATATCGCCACGGTCTTTGCCGAGACCGGCCCCGGGGGACCTCGGTTCATCGCTCGGTTAGAGTCGAGACTCTTCGCTCTTGCGGGCATCGATGAGCACTCTGAGCAAACCTGGAGAGCCTATGCGATCTCGCTGTTGGCATTTTCCTCGCTCAGCGTCTTGTTCCTTTATGGCCTAGAGCGGTTGCAAAGCTTGTTACCGGGCAATCCCCTCAAGTTGAGCGCTCTCTCGCCAGCGCTGGCAATTAACACTGCGGTGTCCTTCGTGACCAACACCAACTGGCAGAACTACTCCGGCGAATCCACCATGGCGATAGCTACGCAAATGGCGGGCCTCGCGGTGCAGAACTTTGTCTCGGCGGCAGTGGGAATCGCGGTTGCGATCGCGCTGGTGCGCGGATTGGCGAGAAGCCGTTCGCGCACCATCGGAAATTTCTGGGTCGATCTCACCAGATCCATCACTCGACTTCTCATTCCCCTTGCCGTACTCTTTACTCTCTTGCTCGTTTCCCAAGGGGTGGTGGAAAATCTCACTGCCGCAAAATGCGTCTCCACCATCGCCGGTGGCCGGCAGTGCATCCCGGGGGGTCCCGTAGCCACCCAGGAGGCGATCAAACTTCTCGGCACCAATGGGGGCGGCTACTTCGGCGCAAACTCTGCGCACCCCTTCGAGAACCCCACTGCACTCAGCAACTTCGCAGAGATCTTCGCGTTGCTGCTGATACCTTTTTCCTTGCCATTTGCCTTCGGAAGGATGATCGGGCGGCGCCGCCAGGGTCTCGCGATCTTTTTTGCGATGTTCATTCTCTGGTTCGCCTCAGCCACTGCCGCGATGTACTTTCAGACTAAGGTCGCACCCCTCAATCAACACGTCGGCGTCGCGGTGGCAAGCAAATCCGGAGGGGGCAACCTCGAGGGAACTGATTTGCGGGTCGATCCCGCCGCCTGTGCCCTCTTTGCCGCTAGCACCACGGGAACTTCCACCGGGGCCACCGCGTGCGCCCACGATTCACTTACCCCTGCCGCCGGCGGAGTAGCCCTCTTTAACATGATGCTCGGCGAAGTCGACCCTGGCGGTGTCGGATCAGGACTTTATGGCATGTTGATCTTCGCCATCGTCTCGGTGTTCATCGCCGGTCTCATGGTGGGAAGAACCCCAGAGTATCTGGGGAAAAAGATCCAAGCGGCGGAGATGAAGCTAGCAAGTATCTATCTCCTCATTCTTCCCATCTCGGTGCTGGTTGCAGCCGCTGTAGCGGTGCTGCTTCCCACCACTCGAGCCGCGATCCTCAATCCGGGATCTCACGGCCTAAGCGAGGTCATTTACTCTTTTGTTTCCACTGGAAACAATAACGGCTCGGCCTTTGCTGGACTATCGAGCAATACCGACTTCTACAACATCACCGAAGCCATTGTGATGGCCATCGGCAGGTACGGGCTGATGATTCCCGCGCTGGCCATCGCGGGCTCGCTCGGGGCGAAGGCCGTTATTCCCGCTGGCGAGGGGACTTTCCCCACCGATACGCCGCTATTTTCCGCCATCTTGATCGGTGTCGTGGTGCTACTCGTAGGGCTCACCTACTTCCCAGTTATGGCGCTTGGGCCGATCGCCGAACACTTGACCGGACACTTTTAAACCATGAGAAGCTCATTTTGCCTAAAAATACCCAGCTCAACATCTCGCACCCGAAGGCTCTGGAAATGACCAAGACCGAAACCAGCACGACTCCTGCCACGCCTCGGCGCAACGTCGCCGCACGAGGGGGCATCTTCGAGATGGCACAAGTGAAGCGCAACCTTGTGGTGGCGCTGGCAAAACTCCACCCACGCACCATGTATCACAACCCGGTGATGTTCGTGGTCGAGGTAGGTACGGCATTCACTGCGGTGGTCTTTGCCATCGACTTTGGCTCTTCGTCAAACTCGACGAACCTCTTTAGCGGCTTGGTGGTGCTTTGGCTCTTTGCCACCATCGTCTTTGCCAACTTCGCCGAGGCCACCGCAGAAGGACGCGGCAAGGCCCAAGCCGACGCCTTGCGCCGCACGCGAACCTCCACAGTGGCACATCGAATCCGCGCCGATGGAAGCATCGAAGAGACCGCCACGGAGAATTTGGGCTATGGCGACCTGTGTCTGGTGAGCGCCGGAGATACCATACCCTGTGACGGCGAAATAATAAAAGGAATCGCCAGCGTCGACGAATCGGCGATTACCGGCGAGTCGGCTCCGGTTATCCGCGAGTCTGGAGGTGATCGATCATCGGTCACTGGCGGCACCAAGGTCATTTCCGACGAGATCACCATCCGAGTCTCGGCAAAACCTGGTGAGAGCTTCTTAGATCGGATGATCTCTCTGGTCGAAGGGGCGGATCGCCAGAAGACCCCCAATGAGATCGCTCTCAATATCCTCCTCGTCGGCTTGACCATCATCCTTTTGCTAACCACGGTCACCCTGCAACCCTTTGCGATCTATTCGGGCTCTCCCCAAAGCGTGGTGGTATTGGTAGCACTGTTGGTATGTCTCATTCCCACTACCATCGGGGCGTTGCTCTCGGCGATCGGAATCGCTGGAATGGATCGACTCGTCTCGCGAAATGTTCTCGCGACTTCGGGTCGCGCGGTAGAGGCCGCAGGCGACTGCTCTACTTTGCTGCTCGACAAGACGGGCACCATCACCTACGGAAACCGCCGCGCTACGGAGTTTCTCCCCGTCGCGGGAGTTCCCTCAAGAGATCTCGCCGAAGCGGCGATGCTCGCGAGCATCGCCGACGAAACTCCTGAGGGGCGCTCAATCGTGGAGTTGGCGCAGAGAACCTACGGTCTCGAGGTAGAGAACTTCGACGGTCAGCTGCAAGGCGCGACTCTGGTCAACTTTTCGGCCACCACGAGAATGAGCGGCGTGGACTACCACACCAGTAAAGTTCGCAAGGGCGCTGGAGACGCTATCTCTTCCTGGGTCATCTCACAAGGTGGCACGGTGAATGCTGAGGCCCTTGAAGCGGTGCACCAAGTTGCGACCCAAGGTGGCACACCCCTTGTGGTGGCGGCCAATGCCAAGGTCCTTGGAGTGATACACCTCAAGGACGTGGTGAAAGAAGGCATGGCGGCGCGCTTTGCGGAGTTGCGCGCTATGGGTATCAAAACCGTAATGGTCACCGGCGACAATCCCGTCACCGCTGCCACCATCGCCGCCGAAGCTGGCGTGGACGACTTCATCGCCGAAGCGACCCCAGAACAAAAGCTCAGTTATATCAGGGCCCGCCAGACCGGGGGGTCGCTGGTGGCGATGACCGGAGATGGCACCAATGACGCCCCGGCCTTAGCCCAGGCCGACGTCGGAGTAGCGATGAATTCCGGAACCCAGGCGGCAAAAGAGGCGGGGAACATGGTTGATCTCGACTCAGATCCCACCAAATTGATCGAGATCGTCGCGATAGGCAAGCAGCTCCTCATCACACGGGGGTCGCTGACAACTTTTTCCATCGCCAACGACGTGGCAAAGTACTTCGCCATCATTCCGGCGATGTTCCAAGGGGTTTTCCCCGCCTTGGCGCCCCTTAATGTCATGCACCTCACCAACCCCCATTCAGCGATCCTGGCTGCGGTCATCTTCAACGCCCTCATCATCTTGGCGCTGATACCCCTCGCGCTTCGCGGCGTCCATTTCCGTTCCGCAAGCGCGAGTTCAATTCTGCGCCGCAATATGGCCATCTACGGGCTCGGCGGTGTTGCATTGCCATTTATCGGAATCAAGGCGATCGACATCGTGCTTGGATTAGTAGGAATCAGATAGCTAAATGAAGAGGCAAATCGTGGCATCGGTAGTTATCTTGCTGACTTTCACGGTAGTGACGGGTCTAATATATCCATTTGTCGGATTGACACTTGGCCAAGCGCTCTTTTCCCACCAGGCCAACGGATCACTTATGAAACTCAATGGCAAGATCGTGGGCAGCACACTGCTGGCTCAACAGTTCGCATCACCTATCTGGTTTACCCCACGGCCGAGCGCAGTGGGATACCAAGGATTGGCATCGGGGGCTTCCAACTTGGCGCTTTCCAATCCCGTTCTCGCCAAGCAGGTCGCTTCACTGGCAGCGCAATACCGCAGGGAGAACCACCTCGGGACCAACGCGGTGGTCCCAGCCGATGCGGTGATGTCTTCGGCATCGGGACTCGATCCGGATATCAGCGTCGCCAACGCGCTTGACCAGGCGCCGCGCGTGGCATCGCTGCGCCACCTCAAGCTGAGCGTCCTTACCAACCTCATCGCCAAAGCGACGCAAAGCCCGCCCAGTTGGCTCATTGCCACTCCGGTGGTCAACGTCGTAGAGCTCAACCTCTCCTTGGCGAAATTGCAGCCGAAGGCCTAGATGCCCGGAGAACTTCGGATCTACCTTGGTCTTGCGGCAGGCGTAGGGAAGACCTATGCCATGCTCACCGAAGCCCATCACCGCGCGGCGCGCGGCACCGACGTGGTAATTGGGTACGTCGAAGCTCACCAGCGAGCCAATACCCTGGCCCTCATCGAAGGCCTTGAGGCGGTTCCTCTGCGCAACTATGAATACCGCGGCAAGACATTTTCCGAGATGGATACCGAAGCGATTCTGGCGCGCAAGCCCGCCGTGGTGCTGGTGGACGAACTCGCCCACACCAACGCTCCGGGATCTCCGCGCCAAAAGCGTTGGGAGGACATTAAAGTTCTCCTCGATGCTGGCATCGTAGTCATCTCCACCGTAAACGTGCAGCATCTCGAGAGCTTGAACGACGTGATCTTTTCCATCACCGGCGTGAGTCAAGCCGAGACGGTGCCGGATGTCTTTGTAAGGAGTGCGCAGCAGATCGAATTGGTGGACATGACCCCCGAGGCGCTACGCAGACGTATCGCCCATGGCAACGTCTACCCCACTGCCCAGATTGAGAACTCTCTCAACAACTTCTTCAAGATTGAAAACCTCATCGCCCTGAGGGAACTGGCGCTGCTGTGGCTCGCTGACCGGGTAGAGGAAAATCTCAAAGAGTTCCGCGAACGCCACCATATCGTCGATCCTTGGGAGACCCGCGAACGCGTATTGGTGGCTCTTGGTGGCGCCCCTCAAAACGAAAACTTGATACGGCGCGCAGCACGAATGGCGATGCGCTCCAAGGGCGAACTCGTCGGAGTTCATGTCACCACAGACGATGGCTTGGCAAATTCCAACCGCGGTGACCTGGAAAGCTACCGTGGCCTGGTCAAAGAACTCGGGGGCCGATTCTATGAGGTCACCGCGGAATCTGTAGTGGCGGGAATCCTCCAGGTGGCGCGAGCCGAAAATGCCACCCAGATCGTCCTGGGTGCCTCAAGGCGAACCCGCCTGCAAAAGTGGCTCAACGGGTCGGTAGTCGAGGCGGTGGTAGACGCCTCGGGGCTCGGAATCGACGTCCACGTGATCTCGCTGCGCTCCGATGATCGACCGGGGATACCGATGGCAAAGATGGCGCGACTCATCTCCATCTCTACGCGCCGACTCATCCTGGCCCTGGCGCTCTCTGCATTGGGGTTACCACTGCTCACCGCAGTATTGGCGCAATTTCGTGAGCAGCTCAACATCGTGAGCACTTCCTTCATCTATCTTCTCTTCACCCTCCTTGCGAGCCTTATCGGAGGGATGATCCCCTCTTTGATAGCGGCTGTGGCAAGTTTCCTGCTCCTCAACTACTACTTCACCCCACCGATCCACTCCTTTACCATTGGCGATCCCACCAACCTGGTAACCCTGGGAACCTTCCTTGTGGTGGCACTAGCCATTGGATTTCTTATCGACTCGGTGGCCAAGAGGCTCGCCGAGGGTCGCAAGAGCGAAGCGCGCTCTGCGATTCTCACCCAAAGCGCGGAGATCCTCCTCTCGGCGACCGATCCGCTTCCCCAGCTCCTCAACCATCTCCGCCTCTCGCTCTCCAAGGCCTACGCTGAAGTGATCCGCATCCCCGCGAGCCACGATGCCGTAATTCTCGCCGCTGACGGCGCGTTAGATCCGGGTGCCCAACCCGAGCTACAAAAGATCGAAATCTCCAAGCCCGACCTCTACTTGAGGCTCTCCGGAGGAGCACTCTCAAGCGACGACACCGAAACCATCGCCATCATGCGCAGCCAATTGGTGGCTTCTGTCGCCGCAAGGGAACTCGCCGCAGAACAAGAGTTCTCGCGCAAGATCCGCACCGCGGACGAGATGCGCCGCGCGCTCCTCACCGCGGTAAGCCACGACCTGCGCACACCCCTCGCCACGATCAGAACCGCCTCCTCGGCGCTCTTGTCCGATGAAGTAGAGCTCGATGCTGCTTCGCGGCGAGAATTGCTCGAGACCATCGACCACGAGACGCGCCGACTCAGTGAAATGGTGGCAAACTTGCTCGACATGGGGCGTCTCAACGCCGGCAGCATGGCGATCTCGCTAAAGCAGGTCTCCTTGGCTGAGGTCGTTGACCGCGCCTTGATGGCAAACCGCAAAGATATTTCGCGCATCGACGTTGCGGTTGGCGAAGATCTACCGCAGATTTTTGCCGATCCGCCCTTGCTGGAACGTGCCGTCGCCAACCTGGTGGAAAATGCGCTCTCTTATGCTGGGGATGATGCCAGGATTCGTTTGGAAGCCGATGCCGATGCCACAAGGGTATCTCTTAGAGTGATCGACCACGGACCAGGGATCGATCCCGCCGACCGCGAACTCGTCTTCATGCCCTTTCATCGCCTCGGCGACTCTAGGACGCACCCCGGAGTCGGTCTCGGTCTTGCCGTGGCCCAAGGTTTCCTGGAAGCTCAAGGTGGCAAGATCACCGTCGAAGAGACTCCCGGAGGAGGATGCACCATGATCCTCAACATCCCGGCGGCCCCAGCGTGACACGCCTCCTCTTGGTCGAAGACGACAAGCAATTCTCCACCGCCATCACCATCAGCTTGCGGGCGCG
Source organism: Actinomycetes bacterium (assembly GCA_021819025.1). Taxonomy (GTDB): domain Bacteria; phylum Actinomycetota; class Acidimicrobiia; order Acidimicrobiales; family Acidimicrobiaceae; genus Acidithrix. Next base: position 10,320 of record JAKASN010000012.1, read on the forward strand.
CGGTTACGAGATTACCCTCGCCGCGAGCGGGCGCGAGGCGCTGGCGCGCTTTGGATCTGAGCACTTCGAGGCGATCGTTTTGGACCTCGGACTCGGCGATATCGACGGCATCGAGGTCATCACTGCGATCCGCAAAGTATCATCTACCCCGATCCTGGTGCTTTCGGCCCGCCATGGCGAAGTGTCCAAGATCGACGCCCTTGACGCGGGCGCAGATGACTACGTCACCAAGCCCTTCGGCCTCGGTGAATTCTTAGCGCGGCTTCGCGCCACGATAAGGCGAGGGGCGCCTAGCCACAACATGGCAAAAGTAACCGTGGGTCCTCTCACCATCGATCTCGCGGCAAAAATGCTCCTCGACGCCACAGGGACTCAAATCAAGCTAACCCCGACGGAATGGTCGCTCCTTGAGGTGCTCGCGCTGGATAACAATCAACTCGTGTCGCGAAGCGAGCTACTGGCAAAGGTTTGGGGACCCAGCTACAAGAGCGAGTTTGACTACCTCCGCGTCTACGTCGCGCAACTGCGCCGCAAACTGGAAGCCGATCCCAGCTCCCCGCGCTATCTCATCACCGAGACCGGAGTGGGCTATCGCCTTCTTGGCGAACGCCTCGAATAACCCCCAAGATAGATGATCCCGCATCGCCAAGACGGCGCGTTCGTCATGCGGTTCCTTCCTCTGATCTATTTACCGGGAGGCGGGCAGAGTAGATCGAGTAGCCGTCCAGGCGACGAGAGACCGCAGTGGCCAGCAATGTCGCAATCATAAGCGGGACGATGATTTGCAGGCCAGAGTGGGTGAGTTCGAGAACCAACACCAATCCCGAGAGTGGTGCCTGCAATCCTGCCGCGAGCGCCGCCGCGGCTCCGAGCATGGCATAAGCCGCGATTGACCCCCCCGACATGATGGGATTCCAGATGCCGCCAAGGAGACCGCCTAGGACCGCTCCGCTCGAAAAAAGCGGCGTAAAGAGCCCCCCGGAGGCTCCGCTCTGCAGAGAGAGCGCCGTCACCACCGGTTTGAGAATGAAGAGCGCCGCCAAGAGCGAGAGCGACTCGATACTGCCGCGAAAAACCGAATGAGCCATGTCCTTGCCGTTGCCGAAGAGCTGGTAATACCGCATGCCTATCAGTCCAGTGAGACCAAAAGAGAGCAAAGGCCCGTAGATAACCGCCTTGCCCTTGAGACGGTGATGGCCAAGAAATCCTACCAATCGCACGAAGCCCGTCACCAAAATCCCTATGATCGGTCCGGCGATCAATGCCCAGAGGACTTCGCTCCAGTTGAGTTGGAAGTTAGGTATCCCAAGATAGGTAGCCCGATTAGGCAGATAGAGGTAGGCCACCTCGGTCGCTATCATCGAACATGCCACTGCCGGAAGGACCACCGGAAGGGTAATTTCGCCAAGCATGATCTCGGCGGTAAAGAGCGCGCCCCCGAGGGGAACGTTATACACTGCGGCCAATCCCGCACCCGCTCCGCATGCCACCAAGAGTCGGCGTTGCGCGGGGGAAAGGTGAGCCAACTTGCCAAAGTAAGTGCCCGAAAGCGCCCCGAGCAGCTTGGGCGCCGCTTCGCGGCCCAGTGAAGCCCCGAAGCCGATCACCACTTCTTGAATAACCGAGGTGATGATGCTCTTGGGGTAAGAGAGATCCCCTTCGCCCGACCACACCACATCGTCAACTTCGGTTTTCTGGCCCTTGGTATAGCGATTGAGGAGGTACCATGCTGGGCCGCCAATTAGTCCGGCAATCAGCAAGGCGACGAAGCGGTAGGTGGGAGACACCAGCCCTACAGCCGTCTGGAACTCACCCGTGCTGTAGTGGTATACGAGGCGCTGAACATGGAAGAGGATGTACATCATTGCCATGCCACCCACGCCGGCGCCAACGCCGGTGAGAGACACCATTAGCCAGAACCACGGCGTGAGCTCCGCGTCGCCGTCGCCGACAGCATTTGGCTGTTCAGTGGCTCCGCGTCCGTGAGGTAGGCGTCGCTTAAAGGCCGGTTGCGGGGCGCGCACGCGGTCGCTATCGCGCGAGCGATCCGATCTTGCCATCGATGCCTTTCTTCCCAAGAATTGTTGTGACTTTTCACCCTATCACGAAAGTTGCCGAGCAATTCCCTCGATTAAGGCACCCTTAGGGCGAGTTCACGCGCCAATCCCAACTTAACAAAGCGCAATGGTGACTAGCTGTGGCTACACCAGGCCGAGCAAGAGAGAACACTCCGGCCAGGCATACCACCCTCCGCGCTGCTCAATTTGGGCGGCAAGATCCTG
>JAKASN010000013.1 GCA_021819025.1 Actinomycetes bacterium
TCCTGCGGGTGACCTTCGTAGTCGGCGTCGGGGTGGCAATCGCATTGTGGGCGGCCTTCAACGGTCACCTGCCGGGCTATCGGATGCTTCCCGCGCATTGGTTCGTGCTGGCGTGGGTCGGCGGCTTTGGCGGCAATATCGCCATTGAGGCCCTGAGCACACGGGGGCTGCCCCTACTGTGGCCGCTGCGATGGCGGTTCCGCGTTCCGGTGCTCGGCGAGACCGGAGGGTTGCGCGACGGCTGGGCGGTCGGCGCGCTTCTGGCTGTCTGGGTGGGATGGTGGTGGAACCACTACCAGGGCTTCCATGTTTTTGTGGTGGGCTTTGAGATGCTGGGAGCACTGCTGCTCCATTCGGCACAGCAGTTCCTACAGCGATGGCTTTAGCCTTGGGCGAGGCTCAGGGCGGATGTCCTGGCTCTCCTGCTCGCCAAGGCCCTCTTGTAACACAGCGGCGAGAAGTGCCCGGTTGGTCTCGGGATCGATGAACTCCTTCATCAATCCCAGCACTTGGCTGATGCGGGAGCGCTCCTCGGGGGAATCGAGCAGCTCGACGAACTCGGCGACCAAGGCATGCTGGATCTCGGCGAGCGCCTCGTCCCCGACGCGTCTCATCTCGGGAATCGAGATCATGATCTCATCCCCGATGGCGCTGGTGGCGCTCCGCCAGAACGGGTCGCACATATTGGCCGCCAGGTCTTTTACGGTCATACCGGGGCGGAGCTCGTCGAGCACCGCGTCTACATTCTCGAACTTTGTCATGGCAAATTCTCCTCTGGCCATATATATGCGGGAACGGCCCATGCACCCGGACATGAAATTAACTACCAGCCGCGCGGCCTTCATCAAGCCCGAGGCGACTTCGCGCAACCCGTGGGGTGTGGATAGCGGCAGGGCCAAGATCCCTCTCCGACACGAAGGTTTGCGGGCCAGGCATACATAACGGCGAAGCCCGAAAAAGTCGGGCGGACCGAAAGGAAAACAACATGGCTGGCGACTGGAAGAACATCGACATTGCTGCGGCATTCAGAACAGAACCGCCGGTGATGGATTTTGTCTTGCCGGGTTTTCTGGCGGGGGCAGTCGGAGGGCTTTTCGCGGTCGGAGGGGCGGGAAAGAGTTTTTTCGCCTTGGAAGCGGCCATGGATGTCGTGACCGGGGACGCGGATCCGCTCGGCCTCAATTTGACGGAGCATGGCGATGTCCTCATCCTTTCGGTAGGGGATCCGGAAATCGTCCTGCGTCATCGCCTTCATGATCTCGGCGCAATGCTGTCGCCGAGCGAGCGGGCGGAGATCGCGAGCGGCTTGACGATCATGACGCGGACGGGAGTCGGCTGGGATTTGATGACCGGCAAGGACTTCGGCGAGGTTGCCGAGTTCGGCGAGGGGAAGCGATTGATCGTGCTCGACAGCTTGTCGAGGTTCCACCGCCTCGACGAGAATTCCAATCGCGATATGTTCGCGGTGCGGGGACAGATGGAGGCGCTCGCGCTCGCAACCGGGGCGGCGGTTCTGTTCCTGCATTGGGTGGGCGAAAGCGCGGCGTTGACGGGGCGAGGCTGCTGGGGCGCATCGTTGGCAAACATGAGCGCGAAAGAGGCGGGAAAGCTCGGGGAGCTCGGAGCCGACGAGGTTGTCGGGGAGGGGATGAGCGGCTATTACGTCAGGCTCAGTTTGCCGGACCGCAACGACGGCGAGGAGGTCGAGGATCGATGGTTCAGACGCGGCACTGGTGGCGTTCTTCTTCCCGTCGATCTGGTGACCGTGAAATCGAAGCGGGAATCCACACGGCTGCTCGGGCGGGGAGCGCCCGCATCGCCGAGGATGGCGGTGGGGACGGCGGTGATTTCGGGGGGTTCGACTTCTAACGGGCTGCAACAAAAAACGGGGTCCACGACCGCGGCAGAAGGACTGCTGCGCCTCTTTCAGCCGACGCAGCGGCCAACTCGGGTCGTGGAAAAGGAGATCGAGACCCTCTGGGGGAAAGTAACGATCACCGGGCGATTAGGGCAGCGGCATCTCGATCTGCTTCAGCACATTCGGGCATGCGCTCTCCGGGTCGGTCGCCTGGATGATGGCGGAATCAGCATCCTGTGCGACCCTTTCGAAATCAGAAAGCGTCTCGGCGGTAAAGGGATCTACTCCCATGAGGGGATGTGGACCTTGCTGAACGAGATGGTGGGGGTTCTGGTCGAGGTGAAAACGCCGGAGCCTTGGTCTTGGGAGCGTATCGTAAACTTCGTGGTCGAAGCGAAGGTCACCGAACGCAACCGGCTAACAGGCAAGGAGCGCGTGTCGATGCGAGTAGACCTCGGGTCATTCGCCACTGCACTCTTCGACGAGGATTTGCAACTCTACTACGACCCGGCGGTCATATCGGCGCTGCAGCATGGGATTAGTCAAGCGATCGCGCGGCTGGTGTTGACGCACAAGGACGAACCCAACGGAGGTTGGAAGATCGACACCTTGATCCGCCAGGTTGCCGGAGAGATCGATGCGCGGGGGATGGTGAAGGCGCGGGCATTCATAAAGGCCGAAGCGCGGGGTTTGGAGGCTTGCGGGATTGCAGTCGATACCGAAGCGATGCGCATCCATCTCCGGCGATGAGATAAGCCGCAGCCGCACGGCCATCCGGACGTTTGGATTTTGGCCTGGCCGGAGCATCAATTGGTCAGGTAATCGCCCAGATCCAAGATTGGCGATTTTTTCGGCCTAATTACCCAAGTAGAGGCGAAAACGACAAAGGAAGGAAGCAAGGGATGAATGCATTGAAAGTCACCGTCATGGCGGTAGCCGCGGCGGTGATCGGTCTTGCCGCGGCGGGTGCCTGGTGGCGGTGGGGCACCAGCTTTCCTCGCCACTGGTTTCGTCGGCGCAGCTTCGCCGAGGAGCACAGGCACGAGCTTGGTCTGGACGACGTTCCGAACGAGTTTCGGGAGGTGATGGAGAAGTCGATGGACGAGTGGGACATCAGCCAGGCAATGGCCGACGCACTGCTCGGGGACCTCATTCTAGACCTGAGCGACTTCGAATACCGGGTCTTCGTGGTTCGCTGCGTCGAGGGGCGCACGCGCACCGAGACGGCGGAGCTGCTCGGCTGCTCGGTTTCGGACCTGGCCGAGCTCGAGAAGTCCATCCAGGTCAAACGGGTCTGAAGCGCGATACCACTGGAGGGGCGTGGAACGCGCGGGACATCAGCCGGGCCGACGATCATTTCCAAACACTGTTGCCATCTACCCTTGACGGTCGGTGCCCGGGCTGGGCTATTGACGCTGCGGCCTCGACTTCGGGACACGGGCGTATGGGATGTCGAAAAGGTTGTGGCGAATCTGCGGGAAGTTCCGCGGCGCGTGCATACTTATCGGGCATGAATTCACAACACTTTTCAGCGGGCCAGATCAGCCACCTCGGAGCCGCGGAGGTAGCCGGAACGAACCTTCGCGATCTCAATCTCGACGGCAATCCCGATGCCGCGAGCGACGGCGAGACCAGCGTCCAGCATATACCCCTGGTGCTCGAGTACAACGATGCCGAGGACTGGTACTGGCACTACGGGAAAGAGCGGCTCTACGGGCGGTTGTACCCCAGGGCCGTCAAAGTCGGCGAAACTCTCGTGGACTGGCCGAGCCTGCACCGCTTCGTGAGCAGTTACGCCTGGATCGAGGGGCGCTGGCGCTTCATCTTGGACAAGCCCTGCTGGATGCTGCACGCCGATGTGGTTGACCGAGTGGTGATGCTCTATCAGGGCAGGAAATCCTATGAGGAGCACCGCAATTCTGGCGAGGTGAAGAGCCATGTGGAATTCCTGGATCTCCTGGAGCGGGTGGTGAAAGACGTGGGGGATCTCCTCTCGCGTTGCGAGATCAAGACCGTCGAGGGCAAAGACGGCAAGCAGCCCTATCTCTACGTGCGCCACTCCGCTGACGAATATGTCCGCAGATGGATTCCCACGGTCTTGCATCAGGTGATCAGATGGGACGGGATAGATCTCGCCACTTCGCCGGTGATGGATGCGGCGCGAGGGGACGCGGCGGGCACCTACACCATGGGTTCGTTGGGAGAGGGCCCGGCGCGCAGCGGGTGTGAAGACATCGCTGGACCGGATGAGTTCAGCGATATCGGGGATGCTGATGCCGAGGGCGATGGGTGTGAAAGCGATGCATAGATGTACTGGCAGGGACATTGGGGCTCGGGGCGGATTCGGAGGCGGGGCGATGGTAGAGGACACCGAGAGCGATGACGCGCAGCTGCAAGACGCGGTGCGGAAAATCACCCGCAGGTTGAGGTCGCTGGAGAGAATGTGGCCGCCGGGGCTGGCTCTTGACTCGATCGATGGAATCCTGCGGCTTCAGGCGCGGGGTAAGGCGATGGAGGCGGGAGAAGAGCTCGAGAACTTTCCTGGCATAACCAGCGACGGAGGCGGATCGTGAGCAATAGGAGGGGGAGATTTCGATGAGAGCAGACGTCGTGCTCGACCTTGCCATCGGGAGCGGGCCCTATCTATCCCCGAGTGGGGTCAGGCGGATGGGGCGCTCCTTCTGGCGCACCAGCCGCCATTTCCACATCCAGGGCGGGGTCAATGCAGTCAATGGCTGGGAGAACTTCAGCGAAAGCTTCAAAGTCGAGGACATCGAATCCGCTCGCTATGTGTCCTGGTACTACGCGATGCTCCGCCAGCTTTACCTGTCGGGCTGCACCTATGCCGATATTCAGAAATTCGTGGCCGTCGATCCCATCAAGTACTTGGCCGCCGCATTCGACGACGCCACCTGTCACCCCGGCAACCCCGCATTGGTGCTGGCGCATCATGGCATGCGCGCCATTCTCGGGGCGCATATCAAGCTGGTGGACGGGGAGGTGCACTGGCAGTTGGAGCCGCGCTACGCGGAGCTCTTCGGGCGGATCGCGGCGATGGCAATCGCGATCATCACTCTCTATGAGCCCGGAACAGGCCTTCTTGTGGGATGGGTGTGGCGCGAGCCCCACCAACCCTGGCGGAGATCTCGGGCCTGGTTCATCGAGCGCTACAACCCCGCAGGGGGCGAAGTCGGCGGCTGCCGCTTCGTAACCCCGCTGGTTGGGGGGAACTGGGAGCTCGCCATGATCTATGACACCAACATCTTCGTGCCGCACTGGAAGCGCCAGGTGATCTGCTCGAGCTTCATGCCCGGCGAATGGAAACCGAAGCGTCGGTCGATAAGGCCGAGCACCAAAGAGACTGTTGCCACCTGGTTCAACTAGAGGCGAAATCTCGGACCCGATGGCACGAGCACCTTGGGCTCGGGCTCGGGTTCGGGTTCCACTGCGAGTTCGGACTCGGCTTCCAGTTCTTCGGCCTGAGCCAGGGCGAAGCCGAGCACGTAGTCGCTGATCTTCTGGGCGGAGGAGATCGCTGCCATCAGCTCCGGCTTGCGCTGATCCTCCGGGAGCGCACTGAGCCAGCCTGTGAGATAGGCAGCGGAGTTGTCGAGGCCGGAACGCTCGGTGCGATCCACCTGAAGCGGATCGAAGGCGATTCCCAGCGTCCTGGCGCTCATCGCGGCGGAGATCTCGGCGCGGAGCTCTTCCTTGGCATAGTCCGCGCTGCCAAAGAGATGGTTCAGATCGCGCTTGAGGCGCTCCTTATGGCCGGTCGCATGGCCGATCTCATGCAGGAGCACGGTGTCGTAGTCGGCGGCTGTGGCGAATGAGGTGAGCGCGGGGATGCGGATGACATCAGCGCTCGGGCGGTAGTAGGCCTGGGTTCCCCCGATGCTCAGGGTCGCCCCCATGCCTGAGACGATCGCGGTGACGCGCGGGTCGGGTTCCAGGGAGGCTTCGGAGAGTTCGGGGCTCGGCAGTTCGGGCATACCCTCGATCTGGGAGGCGTGAAAGACCGTGTAGTACCTCACCACGAGACGCTTTTCCTTGAGCGTGGCCTCATCTCCATCGACCTCGAGGTCCTTGGTACTTTCGAGCACCATCCATTTTTCCACGGAGATGCCATGCGATCCCTTGCGGATGTGCCAATTCTTCTCCTGGGCTTGTCTGAAGGTACACCAGCGGGGATCCGAGTCTGGCTGGTTGAGGCCGAGCCAGAACTGGTTGATGCCGCGGTAGTGCTTGCCGGTGACGGCATTGACCGGGGTATCGTCGCCTGTGGCGGGGTTCCAAGGCCTTTGCCAGGGGGCGGTGCCGGCTTCGATGTGGCTGATCAGTGCATCGGCCAGATCCTGGCGGACGTCTTTGCGGGGTTTTGTGTCTCGTTCTATTTTCGTCATGCCCATACATATGCAGCAAGGGCGAAGGCGCTTGCCCGCGATATGCAAGATCAGCCCTCAGAAGCGCATTCGCATCCAGAGGGTCACCTCACGCGTTGGGCAGAATGGCCTCAAAGGCAGACCGCACTTCGCGAGGGAATGCCAGGGACTTGTGAGCGCTACGGTCCATGTGCACTCCGGTAAGTTCGGCGGTCGCCATCACTTCGCCGTCCTCTTCACCTGTCATGGTGTGCTTGAACTGGCAGGAGCTGTTGGTAACTTTGATCAGCTCGGTGCGCACCGAAACGGTATCGCCGGGGAATAGCTCTCGTTTGTACTCGATATGCTCGGCTACCGCAGCCATGCCCACCCCTGTTTCACGCATATAGCGTCCGGTGATTCCCATGCGCGCAAAGAAGACCCAGGTAGCCTGGTCGAACATGCCCACGTAATGGCGCACGTTCATATGCCCCATGTGATCCACTTGATCTGGATAGACGACACCGATATAGGTGGGGATACTCTGACTCTCGATCATCTCGCCACGTTATCCCAACTTTTTGCAGGGAGGCAAGCAGATCTTTGGTAACTGGTCGGCGCGTCGGCGAGATCCCCGCGGACGTCCATGCGGAGTTTGGCGTCTTCAGTGGTGTCCGTCATGCCGATATCTGCCCAGCGTGACGCAGTCGTTGACGGGCTGTGGGCATGCCCTTTGCAGCAAGAGTTGGAACGAACCAACGGTAGAATGGTTGGCATGGAACTCACCGTTGAGCAACGGAATCTGTTGACGCGCCTCCCACCTTTATCGGGCGGCCCTGTGACTGTCTCATCGATCTAGACCTCGCCGCTGAGCAGCCGCCAACTTGGCGCGACGATCGCTACTCGCAGCCGGTGCAGCATCGGCCAGACGCCCTGGTAGCTGCTCAGCCCCAGAACTCCGCTCTACGAACCGAGCACGTTCGTACCGTGCTTCTGGGTCGTCACGAGCCAGGCTCCCTCTAACCAAAGGGTGAGCACCGTGCGCGGGTGCGGTGGAAGATCGCTCCGGCGGTGTCGTGATCACCTACCCGACGACAGCCACCACACGAGCGCCTGGCGTCGGGCAGCATCCAATTGGTACAGAGGTCGTCAGTGTGGGGAAACGAACTCATCGGGCCAGTCCAGGCGCGTTTCGTCACTGGGGAACCATGCCCGCATGTCGGCCAGGCTTCCGGGGCAGTCCACTTCAGCGACGGGCACTCCAGCACGGAGCCACCCTGCTGCACTTACTGGATAGCCCTTTTCATTAATAGCCACAGAAATTCTAGATGATCCTTGACAAAAGAAACCATCGGCCTATAATGAATGTTTAATTAGGCCGGTAGACATAGATTTGAGGCAGGGCGGGAGGGGTTCTACGACAGTGGATAACGCGGTTGCGACCGAAACTGGCAGGACAACGGAAGGCGATACTCGTTCCCGTATCTTGGCTGCCGCAAGGGCTCTATTTCTGGCACGTGGTTACGAGAGCACGGGTGTTGCCGAGCTTGCCCGCAAGGTTGGGATCACTCCCGGTGCTCTTTACTGGCACTTCAAATCCAAAGATCAGATACTAGCAACGGTCCTGGAAGATGGGCTAGCTCAATTTGACTCCTGTATCACGGCGGCACTGACCGGTCAATCGCCCACTGTTCGTCTCTACCAACTGGTCGGGGCTCATGTACGTTCCCAGCTCACTGGCTACGACGTGCATGACGTGCTATCTACCAACTTTGTCATCTCACAACTTGCGGAACAGCTGTCAGCAAGTGCAAGAGAACGAATCCATGGACACTTGCGTGCTCATCTCGATCTGGTTGAGAAAATTATTCAAGATGGCATCGAAGCAAAAGAGTTTGAGATTGATCAATTAGCGCTCACTGCATTAGCGGTAATCAATTTAGCGGATTATACCATTACCTGGTTCCGTGCAGATGGCCCGCTCAGACCAGACGAGGTGGCCCACATCTATGGGCTACTAGCGCTCCGCATGGTTGGCGCCCAAACCTCTGTCGTGATGGACGGCTCTACGGATTCCAAGTATCCGTGAGAAGTATTGGGTCCTCTCTACTGGAAATGTAACCACTAAGACAAGCAAAGAACTTCCCCCAGCGGGGATGTCTCCAAGGAAAGGAGCACCGAGATGGCAGATTCCCAATTCGATGCAGATAAGTTTCTCAATGCGGCAAGACTCGAAGTGCAAGCCGCGCTGCCCAATAGTACGGCGCAGTACCACCGGGCTTGCGAAGTAGTTCCCGGGGGCACGACTCGCTCAAGATTCTGGTGGCCCATGCCCATCTACATTGACCGAGGCAAAGGGGCTTACGTCACCGACATCGATGGCCGTCGCTATGTTGACTGCAATCTAGGCTTCGGCCCAATGATCCTCGGGCACGCTCATCCCGCAATTGAATCCGCCCTGGCCGAGCAGTTGCCTAAGGGGGTTCACTACGGTGCGGCGTGCTTAGGGGAAGAAACACTCGCACGACGAATCACTCAAAATCTTCCCGGAGCAGAACGTGTAATTTTTCTGAACAGCGGGACCGAAGCCACGCTTGCCGCTCTTCGAATTGCTCGTGCAGCTACCGGGCGCGAGAAGGTAGCGAAATTCGAAGGTGGATGGCACGGGGCGCAAGAGTTTCTCTTCCATAACTACACCACCATCGATGGCGAGCCAGCGCATGTAAACGCGGTTCCAGACATGGCCGGGATTCCTCACGGGGCGACGGATTCTGTGGTGGTACTGCCGTACAACGATTCGGCTGCTTTTTCTCGTATCCGCGAAGAATCAAACGACCTGGCCTGCGTTATCATCGAAGCCGTCCAGGGTGGCGGCGGAAGTGTCCCTGTCGACGCCGATTTCCTGCGCGGCCTTCGCCAAGTCTGTGATGAGCTTGGCGTTTTGCTCATCATCGACGAGGTAATCACTGGCTTTCGCATAGGAGCGGCCTCTGCCGCTGGACATTACGGCATAACGGGCGATCTTACGACACTGGGCAAGATCATAGGTGGTGGCCTTCCAATCGGAGCTGTTTCTGGACGGGCAGACCTCATAGAGCTAACGAGACCGGTAGTCGGTACCGATACCAGCAGGCCCAAGGCGGTCGTAGTGGCTGGCACGTTTGCAGGAAATCCCATGACGATGGCAGCTGGCATAGCTCAGCTAGACACGCTGCTTGGCGATGCGCAAAGTTATGTAAATCTTAATGCGCTTGGAGAGCGTATGCGTGCTGGCTTGGCGGCGGTTATGGCCGAGCTTGGAATCCATGGACATGCAACCGGACTCGGATCCATGTGGGGTCTGCATTTTACAGCGAAGTCTCCGAAAAACGTGAGAGATATGCTAGATGCGAACCATGCCGCCAGCCGTCTACTTTCGGCCTACTTACTGCTCGAAGGCGTACTAATGTCCTCACCTGCACATTTGGGTTTCCTAAGCACAGCACACAAGGAGTCCGATGTAGATGCGGTTATTGAGGCACACAAAAATGCTTTCGAGCGCATGGTGCATGAAGGAGTGCTTGTGCCCTAAAAAAACATACAGCCCCTACATGGAGTTTTCGCAACTCGCTACCAAGGGGGTGAACTACCTAATACTACTAGTGCTGGAAAGATCTCATGGAAACTGAGGACAGTCGACTTCCCGTTATTTGCTATGGCCTAGGCCCCATAGGAACCAGAATCGCTCAGTGCCTCGCTGGACGCGATGACATTGAGATTGTAGCTGCGATCGATATTGATCCCCTTAAGCAGGGCAAAGAACTTTCTACCGTTTTGGATGAAGCAGATTTAGCAGGAAAGCTCACACAGGTACGGGTCCAACAAGCGTTGCCCCCACGGCAAGCACGCACTCCGGTCGGGGTGCTAGTCCATGCCACTACCTCTCGCTTGGAGCAAGCGGCGCCTCAGCTACTAGCGGCAATCGAAGCTGGCTGGAATGTCGTGTCCACCTGTGAAGAACTGGTCTTTCCTGGTGCTACCAACCCCGAGATTGCAAAACGCCTCGACGATGCAGCCCGGACCGCAAATCTAAGCGTACTCGGGGCTGGCATCAACCCTGGGTTTCTCCTTGACGCCCTGGTCCTTACACTCACCGCCGTATGCACCCACCTCGAGAGCATCCAGGTCCGTCGAGTCGTTGATACCAACAAACGACGCTTGCCATTGCAGCACAAAGCTGGCGTAGCCCTTAGCGAACAAGCCTTTCGGCAGCTCATGGCCACCCATTCAATTGGGCACGTAGGCTTGCGCCAGTCTGCCTACATGGTTGCAGATCAACTTCGATGGCAGATCGACGACTACAAGGAAACGCTTGAACCAGTAATAGCTGGAACCCCCACTCTGACGGAGGTGGGTGTTGTGCAACCAGGAGGCGTGTTGGGTCAGCGTCAAACCGCTTCCCTATGGGCCCACGGGGTAGAAGTGCTGCGTTACGAGCTTGAGATGAGTGCCGGAGCGCAAGAAGTCGATGCCATTTCCATCACCGGAACACCCTCTGTGAACCAGGTGATCGAGGGAGGCGTAAATGGCGATGTCGGTACCCAAGCAGCAATTGCAAACCTTGTGCCACTGCTCGCTAGGGCGCCATCCGGCCTGCTTACCATGGCAGACTTCTTTCCTCTATGTTGTCGTGACACGAGGCCGATACAGACGTTATCAACCTAAATAGCTGGGAGGCGAGATGAAACACCAGGTCGACCAATCAGTTTGAACAATACAATGACGAGCAGATCGTCGCTGCGGAGAAGGGGTAACCAAGTACAACAGCTGGTAGTCGAACATAGTTTGGGCGGCATCCATGTTGAGCCTTGGGCAGCTTTAATAAAGATAAAGGGGGATTACATAAATGACAAGTGTCAATCAAGATCCAGGAGTGACAAACCAGCCAAGTACACCTACCCACGGTGGCGAATTGGCAGCCGATGTACTATCAAAGATGGAGGCCACATCGGCAGGCATTTCCTACATCGGCATCGTCGCAGCCGTATTTTTGGTGGCTCTATTGACCTTCATGTGGATCAACTCGCCCTCTCGTACGGAAGTTTGAGATCAATCGGCCCACAGGAAAGCATTACCAAAGCCAGGGTTGCCTGAGCAGAATGAAGCCCGTAGCATCTCGCGATGATCGAGCGGATCTTGGTGTTCAACCCCTCGACTCGTCCGTTGGATACGCCAAGCTCAATTGAAGCCATGATCCCACCTTTGTGAGTACGGATCGTCTTTGACAACCTGACAAAACTCGGTATCCGGGATCGTGATGCTCGGGAACACCAGCGGTCCAGTAGTTCGCTCACCTCATCGTTAGTGAGATCACCGGCAAAGACCGCCCGGAGGGACTCCTTCATCTCATATGCCCGCCAGAGCGCTCCGCCGGTTAGCTTGATTCTGCGTAGGGTTTCACCCTGGCGCTCGGTTAGATCACCGGGGTTCTTCAAAAGTGCCCACCGTGCCCCTGAGAACTTCCGGGCGTACTCTGGAGAAGGAAGCTTTCTCATCTGGCGCCAGAGATCTCTTCTCACCTCTTCTAGGGCTTCTGTTCCGAGTTTTACCACGTGAAACGGATCGAGGCAGATCCGGGCCCCCGGAGCGTGATCAGCGAATGCCTTGGCGAAAGCTGGCCCCATGTCCATGGTGGCCGCGGTAATCTTGGCGGCTCTATCCGGGCCGAGTTCGTCGAAGAACCCATCAAGGCTTTTGGCGCTTTTGCCTTCTGCCCCGTAGACGATCTTGCCGGTTTCGTGGTTGGTTACCAGCGTGAGGTAGTTGTGGTGCTTGCGATAGGAGATCTCATCCACCCCTACCAGAAAGAGGTTCTCTAGGCGCTTGGGATTGAGGTCTTCAGCCACAACGCGTTCGCAGATCATTCCAACGGTTCTCCAGGCGATACGGGTGAGTTTAGTAACTGTGGTCTTATCCATCTTGGAGGTTGCCCAGGCGACCAGGTGCTCGAAGTCCCTGGTGAAACGCGATTCTGCCACAGGTCTGGCGAATGGCACTGACTCGGTGATCACTCCATGGTTTGGACACTTCAATCGCCTCAGTGAACAGGAGAGCCAGGTCTGGCGGACTCCCATGTCCAGGTGTCTCCAGCGGGAGTTGACCCTGCGCATGTCGTAGCGAAAGTGCGTCTTGTATTTGCACTTGGGACAAGCGAGCTTGGTCCGGGTGAGCTTGAGCTCCACCAATATCTCTGTCTCCAAGAGAGAAACTTTGCTCACCACGACACCCTTGAGGCCAAGAATCTGCTTAACTAGTGAAGTAGCGCGCACGGGTCTGATCTCCCTTTTTTGTATGTTTTGCAACTCCAA
>JAKASN010000014.1 GCA_021819025.1 Actinomycetes bacterium
GTAGTCACCGCTGCTGGTTCACTCGGCAACTATATCTTCGGGGTGCCAGCCAAGGAACTCCTCCTACGCTCCGAGGACGTCAATCTCGCCGAGATCAGTGATCTTGCCCAGCAAGGCCTTCGTTTCGTCGGCTCCACCACCACTAGGGTAGTTTGTTATCCGAGCTGCCGCCAGGCGCGGCGTATCAAAGCTGTCCACAAGGTGACCTTCTCCGCGCTCGGCATCGCGCTCACGGCAGGATTTCGACCATGTCAAAGCTGCCGTCCCGTCTAGTGCCAGAGGTTTGTGCCGCCCATCCTCCAACTTGCCAAACCCACCCATTCTCATGGACTTCGCGACGGGTGACGATTTGCCTTGGGGATCCGACTCGGGCATCCAAAGGTCCTCTCCAGCGAGATAAATAGCCATGGGACAGCGAACTCTGCCGATAAGACGCGGCTCACATGACGCGGCCCTCAAAAGCCGGAGCCTCAACGGCAATCCCAAGTGGGTTAACCCTCTTGGCAAAACACCATGCTTCGAGCCACAATCACATCTTTGCGCCTTCAACTACCTAGAAATGCGGCATATGCCCACAGCGCTAATTCCTGAGGTACTCGCTGGCGAGGCTCCGGTAGGTTTCTCGGTCGTAATATCGACCGCGGAGCAATAGCGCTTCTGTGGACCGTGATTCGTATTCCAGACCAATGCGCAAGCAAACCTGGCGCGACGCGATATTTTCTGATGCCACAAATGCTTCGACCCTGTTGAGGCCGAGCGTAGCGAATCCAAACGCCAATACTGCCTGGGCCGAACGAGTCATAATTCCGCGACCAAGATACCTATCGCCGAGAAAGTAGCCCAGTTCGCCGCTGTTGTTTAACGAGTCAATCTCGAGCGATATCGAGCCGCACAACTCCCCGACGTGCCAGATCCCGAAGTGATATGCCGCACCATGGGCAAGTCGGTCTAGTG
Organism: Actinomycetes bacterium; assembly: GCA_021819025.1. Classification (GTDB taxonomy): domain Bacteria; phylum Actinomycetota; class Acidimicrobiia; order Acidimicrobiales; family Acidimicrobiaceae; genus Acidithrix. The sequence goes on from JAKASN010000014.1 coordinate 955, forward strand.
CGTCAAGAAGAAAGGCGCGCTCGTGATTAGGGGAGTCCACTCCTTCAACCCAGGGAAGAAACTTCGAGAGGTGGCGGCGGGATGAATTGACAAGCTTGAAGAGCTCTTCGGCATCTTTTGGCAAGAGAATGCCAAGCTCCTCCTTCTCGCTGATGGGGCGTCGTAAAAGTTCTCCCACATGACCTCCCTCCCCAGCCCCACTTGGCAGACACCACCTCGTGCGCCCCCTTATGGGGTGATTGAAATCACGCCACTGCTAAGCGAATAGGATAACCCATCAAATGCCAGAGACCGAAGAACCGGGCGCAGGGCCCCGACCCGACTCCCCTGAGTGGCGCCAAGACGACCAGATTCCCCTATCTCCTACACACGCAGGCGATATTGCCTATGCATATCTTCGCCTCGCGCGCCCCAAGCAATGGATCAAGAACACGTTACTTTTTGCCGGGCCCATCGCAGGCGGAAAGATCTTTGAACTGCACTACTTCGCCTTGGCCGTGGTGGCCGCAGTCGCCTACTGTTTTGCCGCATCCGGACTCTATATGATCAACGATGCCCGCGATGCCAAAAGCGATCGGCATCACCCTACCAAGCGAAATCGTCCCGTGGCGGCCGGAATAATTTCTCCGAGAGCCGCGACTTTGGCAGGGTCGTCCCTGATCGCGATCTCCTTGGGGATCGGCCTTTTGGTAACCGCGCACTTTATCGTCGCACTGGGCACTTACGTTGCAATCACCGTTGCCTATAGCCTTTGGCTCAAACACCAGCCAGTAATAGATATCTCCATCGTCGCACTGGGATTCTTGTTGCGCGCCATTTCTGGGGGCCTTGCCACGAACTTGCCGATCTCAGTTTGGTTTCTCACTGTGGCAGCTTTCGGATCGCTGTTCATGGTCTCGGGGAAGCGCTACGCAGAAGCTGAGGTCACCGGGCACCTCGCCGGGGAGCATCGCGCGGTTCTCGAATCTTACAGCGCGGCATTTTTAAATTATGTGCGTTCGCTATCGTCCGCAGTGGCAATCGCGGGATATGGCCTCTGGGCTTTCGAGGGGTTCAGCCTCACCAGCGGCTACATCTTCATCCAGCTCTCGACAGTGCCATTCGTGGTCGCCATTCTCCTCTATGCCCTGCAAGCCGACCTTGGCAACGCTGGGAGCCCCGAAGATGTCATCCTGCATAATCGCCCCATCCAAATGGTGGGAGCGCTTTGGGCGGCGCTCATCATGCTTGGACTCTACTTTCCACAACTTGCCCATTAGGTTCTATCTGGAGTTCAGTCAGCTTGGCGATTTCAGATAGGCTTAACGTCCTAGGCGAAATTTGCTGATCCACGAAACGTCGGTGATCGCGTTGCAGACCGGTGCGGTCCAGCTTCGGAGCAATCAGGAGAACAAATGCCGCACAACAAGGAGATGATTACAGGCTGGGGAAGAACACAGCCTGTCGCAGCAAAGATCATCAGCTATGACCCCACCTCGGACGGGACATCGCCATTTCTCCAAGGGCCCGCGATTGCTCGTGGCCTCGGCCGGTCGTATGGAGATGCCGCACAGTTAGGCGGAGGAGTGGCAATCACCTTACCAGACGCCATTAACTCGGCCTCCATCGACGAATCCGGACATCTCAGTGTCGGTGCAGGCACCTCGATCGACTCGATCCTGGCTCGCTACGTTCCACAGGGATTCTTTGTTCCGGTGACCCCAGGTACCAGGTACGTCACTATCGGAGGCGCGATTGCAGCTGATGTTCATGGTAAAAATCACCATGTCGATGGTACCTTTGCAGCGAATGTCGAGAATTTCGAACTTCTCGCACCCGCAGGCGCCTACCACGTCAACCCGCTGGAAAGTCCCGAGATATTTTGGGCTACCGCAGGTGGAATGGGCCTGACTGGCCTCATAACCTCGGCAACCATTAAGATGCTTCCGATCGAGACTTCCTATATGTCAGTGGAAACTCGACGGATCGGCGACCTCGACGAACTTTTGGCGACGATGATCGGCAGCGACCAGAACTTCAGATACTCGGTGGCATGGATCGACTGCCTCGCCAAGGGCGGTCGAATGGGGAGATCGGTTCTTACCCGAGGTGAACACGCAACGCTTGGATCATTGGACGCCCGCCGAGCAAGAGATCCCCTGGCCTATAAGCCGAGAGTGCGTCTTTCTGCTCCGCGCTGGGTTCCAAATGGCGTGCTAAACCTGGCGAGTGTGGCGGCCTTCAACGAGATGTGGTTCCGCAAAGCGCCCCGACATCGCCAAGACGAGTTGATCTCGCTGAGCGGATTCTTCCACCCTCTTGACGGAGTTCGAGATTGGAATCGCATCTACGGTTCAACAGGATTTCTCCAATACCAATTTGTTCTTCCTGATGGCAAAGAGGAGCAACTGCGCAGGATTCTTGAGCGAATAAGCGCCGCGAAAGTGGCGAGCTTCTTGGCGGTGCTCAAGCGCTTCGGCGCCGCAAATCCCGGGATTCTCTCGTTTCCACGCCCAGGGTGGACACTGGCGCTTGATATACCCATCGGAGCGAGCCACCTTGGCTTGCTTCTCGACGAACTTGATCAGGAAGTTCTCAGTGCGGGCGGAAGGATCTACCTCGCAAAAGACTCTCGTTGTGACGCCGAAACCATCGCTGCCATGTACCCGCGTCTAGGCGAGCTTGCCAAGATAAAGGAGGGGCTCGATCCGCAAGGGATCATCAAGTCGGACCTGAGCCGGAGATTACGACTTGTCTAGCACCGTCACCATTCAAGAATCCAAAGTCCTTGCATCGAGCCACGCTGGCCTAGTATGTGAGCGAGTCCAAACCAAGGAGCGAAGTATTGTTTGATGCAATGCACACCCCGGACAACGTACTGATCGTCGGCGGATCATCAGAGATCGGTATCGAAATCGCCAAGCAGCTTGCCAGACGTGGCAGCTCAAAATTTCTTCTCGCGGGAAGGTCTTTGGGCGCCATGCAGCGCGCAGCGAATGAAATCTCCTCGGTTTCTGAACACTCCAGCGCGTCGGTCTCGGTAATTTACTACGATACCGTTGCCCCGGGATCGACCACAGATCTCCTCAACGCCGCCAAAGCCGAGCTTGACACCATCGACATGGCGGTCATCGCCGTCGGTGCTCTCGGAAATCAAGAAGAAGACGAGAAAGACCCCGCAAGTGCACAACGGGTGCTCGAGGCCAACTTCTCCAGCCTCGCCCCGGACATTCTCGCCATCGCCAACCAAATGTCCGAACAAGGATTCGGCCATATTTTGGTGCTATCCTCGGTGGCCGGAATCAGAGTCCGAGCCTCGAACTACATTTACGGCGCCGCAAAAGCGGGGCTCGACGGTTTTACCATGGCGCTCGGTGACGCGATGGTTGGCTCAGGGGTGAAAGTCACCGTAGTGCGACCCGGCTTCGTCACCACCAAGATGACCGCTCATATGCAGCCACGGCCACTTTCGACCTCCGCACATAAGGTAGCTGCGGAAGCTCTGCGCGCCGCGGATCACAACAAGTCGGCCGTATACGTTCCTTACGCGATGGGGATCGCGGTATCGATCTATCGCCACCTGCCACGGTCGTTGGCGCGCAAGATTCCGTTTTAGCCCGCAGCAGCACCTTGGCGCCCACTGCGGGGCAGCTCGCCTTCAGATTACTTACCCCGTACTGGTACTGGTCGTCGAAGTATTCGCCGGGAGAGGAATCGGTGCAATACCCACTAGGTTGCCCGACAGTCCGCTAACGGCGGAGTTGGAACCCGAAACCACCGGCGCCTGGCCAAACGCATAGACGTTGCCTTGAGCGGTGAGGATATAGTATCCCGACACACCCACTGAGGGGGCCATCGACACCGCAGTCCCGATATCGCCCACTCCAGGCATTGAGCCATTGAACGGTGCGTCACCGAAGGTGAATATTCCTCCGTCGGCAGCCACCAGCCAGTAGCCCTGTCCATCAGAGGTAGCTGCCATGCCCACGACGGGCTTGTTGAGAACGATATTGCCCGTGGAGCCGTAGAACTTAGCGTCGCCGAAGCTGAAGATCCCCCCATCTGAGGCGACCAGCCAGTAGCCCTGTCCGTCAGGGGTGGAGGCCATGCCCACGACGGGCTTGTTGAGAACGATATTGCCCGTGGAGCCGTAGAACTTAGCGTCGCCGAAGCTGAAGATCCCCCCATCTGAGGCGACCAGCCAGTAGCCCTTCCCGTCAGGGGTGGAGGCCATGCCCACGACGGGCTTGTTGAGGGCGACCCCTTGCATCGATCCATACGGCATTGCCGAACCCAGCGCCGCAATTGCGCCGGTGGAGGTATCAACGTAATAGCCGCCTACGCTACTCGCCGCAGCGGCATTGGGCGTCAGCGTAATCCCAGTGCCTGAGAAGCTGAACCAATCCGAATTGAGGCCGGTATCCCAGGCAAACTGCTCGCCAGACATCGAAGCTGACCCGTTGGACCCGACCACCGTTATCGACATTACCCTGCCACCGAAGTCTCCATAGCCGTTGCGCTGGGTTACCGCAAGCCCTTCAAGGGTACCGAGGGAGGGAAAGTCCCCCGCCAGCTGCGCAACGGTGAGAGTAGTGCTCCAGCTGTGATTGGTATTACAGGCGTATGTCACGCAAATGCTGTCGTATGCGTCAACTACCGCAGGAAATGTTCCACCTGCGGTGTAGCCACCGGTGGAGGAGGAGAATTCTGTTCTGGCAACTGCTCCATTCAGGGTCAACACTTCGCCTGCCGTGGCACTAATCGCAAGATCCGAGATGGCATTTTCTCCTTGCATGCCTCGGTAGACTTGACAATAGGGAGAATCGCAAATATCCGCAAAGCCAAACTCACCCATCGAGGAAAGCGCGTAGGAACGCGCTTCCACTGCCTGGGCCATCAAGGCGAAGAACCCGGAGGGTTGGTTGCCCGCTGTGGTGTTGGTCGGCACCACCGAACCCAGGGTTCCCCAATAAGCGGGGGACTCTGAAGCCACTACCCCGCGAAGATAGTCTTCGGTATCCACAACGTTGAGAGTTCTTGGGGATCCCTGGTAGTCTGCTGCAGCAAGTTGTCCCCGATAGTAATAAGGGGTTGACCCAATACACAATGCCAAGGCGTTTGAGTAAGTCTCAGTCGCATAGGCGCTGGTATCTGGAGATGCCACCGCAGCCGATTCCGCGACATTCCCCTGCGATACCCAGGTCGGACTAACCGAGCAGCCGGTGCTGGTGGAGGAGAGATCAATCTCCCAAGTTGCATCAGCATTTCGGTGCATGCGAACTTCAGCGTTGGCCCCAAAGGACATCCCAGCAACCGAAAATGGCGAGGAGGAACTAAGCACGATGTCGTTCCCGGAATTCGCCGTCAAAATCACGCGGATGGGTACGTTGGCGACCGTGCCGAATTGAGTATTGGAATAGTAGTGGGCAAGTATTTGGTTAGCGTTCCATCCCCCGAGGAGGGCGTAACCCAGCGTCCCCCATTGGCCGGCACCACGCCCATGTCCCCAGCCGTGGCCCACAAAGGTGATCACAGGCGAAGATGTCGCACCCGCAGGCGAAGCCGCCATCGCCGCGAAGCTCGCCGGCAAGAGCGCAGCTAATGCGACTCCCCCAAACATCGAGGTTTTACGCACTCGGCGCCTAGCGCACCAGCGATGGCTTGGCCTCAAAGTTTTTGCAATACTGCGCATGAAAGGGCTGTCTCCCGCAAATTACCCAATCCCAAGGTCACAAAGTTGCGCTTCGGATTTTCCGCTAGAGGATTTATTCGGTTGAAAAGCGCACCTACTTGACCCCGAGAGCTAATTTCTCCGGGCAGGTTGAGGGAGCCAAGAGAAGAAATCCCTTTCAGCCGAGCACAGGGTGAGCGCGTCGCGCCTAATCCCCGTGGAAGCTTTCACGAATAAGCTTTTAGCGTGCAACCAAGGTTCGTCAACCGGCATAAAGGAGAAAGCTCACTTTGGACAAAGGACATCCCAAAGAATCCCTCGAGGGGACGGGCAAGTTCGAGCCAGAGCTATCGGGTGCGCGGGTACAAGGATACTTAGCGGAAGCTTCAGCGTCGAGTGAGGAAGGGCAAAGCGATGAAACCCTGGAAGCGATTGCTTATGTCGCGAGGGTGCAACGTGAAATCGAGGCTGAAGTAGCCGCGCTTCGCGCGGAGGGAAAATATCCGCCTTCGCTGGTGGCGCGTATCAAACGCTACTATCAGACACTTCTTCCTCCTGGAAGTGCCACGGCGCTGCGAGACTTCGACGAAGCCTACCGACTTCTAGATCGCGTTGCCTACATCGACATCGACGTCCCGACGCAATCACAGAAGCCTGGCGTTTCACAAATCAAGCGGGTGGCGCGGATCTTTATCGCCTGGTACCTCAACTACGTGGCGCAACAGTTCAACAACTTCAGCTCGAACTTGATTCGCCTCATCGGGATCATTGACGCAAGAATTGCCCGGCTCGAAGCAAAATTCGACGAGACAGACTTCTCTGCGGTGGATCTCATCGGAGTCACGGCATCGCTGTCAGCCCAAAGAGAGCTTGCCGCAGCTCTCGCGACTGAACTTGCTGATAACAAGGGAAGAATGCTGGTCGCCGAATGTGGCGACGGCGCCATTCTTGCCCTTCTCGCAGACCAAGGTAGGGACGTCTACGGGATCGACACCCGAGTGGAGTACCTTGATCAACTCGAAATGAGACGCCTTGAAGTACGCAATTCCAAAACATTGAGCCATCTCGCCAAAGTGGAAAACTCCTCCCTGGGCACTCTGGTACTCTCGGGAATCGTGGATCGTGCGAGTATTAGCGACCGCGTCGCGGCGCTATTTCACGCCAAGCGCGTGCTATACCAAGGCGGTACCCTCGCGATTGTATCTTCGGGACTCGAGACCTTTATGGCGCCCGAGAACCATCTCGAATCAGACCTCTCGCCGGGCCGCCCATTCACTCCACAAACATGGGCTGAGCTGGCACGTCGGCTCTCTTTTTCCCACGTACGCACCTTGTTCGATGCCAATTCCAACCACTTCGTAGTCATCGCCAACAATACCAAGATCGAAGCGCGCCTGAGCTGGCTGTCCGAGTCGGCGATTATATCGGCGGCACGGGATCCAAGGCTCGAAAAGTAGCCCACGAGTGTCCCCGCTGCGTTCCACCTCCCTACACGTCGCAATCTTCATGCCTTCGTTCGCTCCTCATGACGCCATGGCGATCCACGCCTTGGAACTGCGCGACGCCTTGCGCGAGCATGGGCTGGCTTCAGCAATTTACGCTGAGGAGATCAAGTCGGGCACCGGTGGAGAAGCAATCCCCTTTACACGCTTCCGCTTCACGACGCCGAGCAAGAACCGCTACCTTCTCTACCAGGCTGGCACGGGCTCGAACCTGGTCCGCCACCTCGTGGCGAGAAGAGAGCCGCTCATCATCCAGTACCACAACATCACTCCCCGCCAGCAGTTCGTGCGTTTCGAGGCGGGTATTGCCAGTTCAATGGCCTGGGGTCGTCGGCAACTTGAATCCCTCATCCAGCACACCAGCCTCGCTCTGGGCATCTCGAGGTTCAACGCGGAAGATCTGGTCAAAACGGGATTTACCAGAATTGCCATCTCGCCGCCGTTGATTCGACCCCTCCCGTTAGCGAAAAATCCGCGTATCTACGGCGGTGCAGGGCACTCTCTGCTCTTCGTGGGTCGGCTTGCCCCAAATAAAGCACACCAGGACCTCATTGCCGCAGTCGCAGCTTACAATGCCACTTTTGTGGATAAAGTCCGTCTCTACTTGGTCGGAACCACCGTCATTCCTGCCTACAGCAGCTACCTGGAGAACCTGGCAAAGCATCTTGGCGTCGAAAATGAAGTGATCTTTGCATCATCTGTGCCTAGCGACGAACTCGCAGCGATGTACGCTCAGGCACATCTCTTTGTTTCGGCCTCTCTGCACGAGGGATTTGGATTTCCGCTTATCGAAGCGATGCGCGCCAGCCTCCCGGTGGTTGCGGTGGGATCGAGCGCGATTCCAGAAACCGTCGCCGATGCCGCGCTGGTGACCGCTTCCGGCGATCCCGAGATCTTGGCCACCGCTTGGCATATGGCCTTAACCGATGCATCCCTCCGAGAAAAACTTATCCGGCGCGGCCTGAAACGAGCCGCACGTTTTGACCTAGCTTTAACTCGTGCTGTAAATCTCGCCGCTCTTGCCTATGAGATCCCCCTGGAGTCAATTACTCCTGCAGGGCTCTACTACCAACGACGTCTTCCCGCTATCCCAGGCGACTATATCGTGGCAGCCACCCCAGCGAGCGCAGATGGACTCCGACATTGACCGCGATACATCATTTCATACCGACCCTTCTCAAAGGGGACGGTACTGGCAATAACGCGCGGGCCATGGCTCAACGCATTAACGAGCTCGGCATCGACTCAGACTTCTTTGTGCAGGAGGATAAGACCGGCGAGGGTCACCGCCACTATTCGGAATACCCCAAGCTAGCCAAACCTGGAGATATTCTCGTCTACCACCTCGCCACCGCCTCGGAGATTCCCGCCTTTCTCGCCTCCCGAGCTGAGCCCGTGGTGGTGGTCTATCAGAACCTTACGCCCGCGCGATACTTCGAACGTTACGATACCTTGGCCTCAGTCCTTCAAAGGCGCGGCAAGGAGGAATTGGCACTTCTGGCCGATAAAGCCATCGTCGGCATCGCGCCATCTTCGTTCAATTGTGGGGACCTCGAAGCCAGCGGCTTTCGCGAAGTTATAAAAGTTCCAATCATCTTTGATCCGGCTGACTTCATGGGTAGGAGCGACGACGCAGCAGATGCAGCGCTCGCACGGCCAGAGCGTCGGGGCTTTTCCAGCTGGCTCTTTGTGGGAAGACTCGTGCCCAACAAAGCTCAGGAGCGCCTCATCATGGCTCTTCACGCGCACCGCGAACTCTACGGCGACAACGTGATACTTCACCTCGTGGGAAGGCCAAGCTATCCTAGCTACGTCGATTCGCTATACGAGTTGACGGTTAGGTTGCGCCTCCAAGATCGTGTCAACTTCGTAATGGGCGTCACTCCGGCGGAACTGGCAAGTTTCTACCGTGCCAGTACCCTCTTTATCTCGGCATCCGAACACGAGGGCTTCTGCATGCCTATCGTCGAAGCGCTTTTTCACGGCCTACCCGTGGTCGCCTACGACGCTACCGCGGTTCCCGAGACCCTTGGAATCGGCGGAGTGCATATCAAAGATCGCGACCCCGTCGCCATGGCGACTTGGGCCGAGGCGATTACCAGTAGCGCTGCACTTCGAAAGCGCTTGTTAGGCCTCGCCAAGGCACGACTTGACGAAGTCTCACCCGTGGCAACAATTCCCCTATTGGATGCCGCTTTGAAACGAATCCTCGAAATAACCGATTCGCCACTGCCCAACTTCGCTGCGCCAAGTTCTCTCGCGATACGATCCCAGGCCGTTCTAGCATCCCATTTGGGTGCCTCCCTGCGGGCACGTGACTAGATGGCATCTAATTCCAACGCGAAAAACCAATTGCACCTAACCTACGTCGTTCCCCGCTACGGCCAAGAGATCATCGGCGGAGCGGAGAACGCCACGCGCATGCTTGCCGAGGCTATGACGCGCTTTGGGGTCGCCCAGGTAGAGATATTCACCACCACAGCATCGTCCATCGACACCTGGGCCAACGACTACGCCTGCGGCGACGAGGTGCTCAACGGAGTAACGATTCACCGCTTTAAAGTCGATTCAGGACGCATAGCAAATTTTGCCGCCGCTACCAGACGAATGCTGGCGGCCCCAGCCTCGCTTACCGAGGGCGAAGCGCAAGAATTCATCCGCCTCCAGGGACCCGTCTCGTCGGACTTGCTCGACGCGGTGGATGCTTGCCGCCACGACGCGCTGATCTTTTATCCCTACTTGTACCATCCCATCACCCAAGGGCTGATGAGAGCCAATGTTCCTACCATCATGCACCCCGCAGCGCACATGGAGCCGGTTCTGCTCCTCCCGGTGTTCCAGTCGGTGTTCTCCAAAGTCGATGCCTTGGTCTATCACACGGACGCTGAGCGACGGGTCATTGAGAGCCGCTTCAAGGTGGCTCAAAAGCCGGCACTCACTTTAGGCATGGGCTTCGAGCACTTCAGGGGAACACCCGGCGACATCGGTCTTCGTCTCGGCCTCCAAGACAAGCCATATCTGCTTTGCCTGGGAAGAGTCGATGCGCCTAAAGGCACCACGCTGCTAGTCGACATGTTCAAGGAGTACAAGACCCGCAATCCGTCAGCGCTATCCCTGGTATTGGCGGGTCCGATCTCGATCATGCCGAACCCAGCTCCAGACGTCTACGTAGTAGGCCCAGTCACCGAAAGCGACAAAGCGGATCTCCTCGCCAACACCTCCTGCCTGGTCTCACCGTCGGCCTTCGAGTCTTTTTCGATCGTTCTGATCGAAGCTTGGGCAAATCGTAAGCCTGTTTTGGTAAATAGCCTCTGCGAGCCGACATTGGAACAGGTTCAGCGCTCCGGCGGGGGGCTCGCCTTTCACGACTTCGGATCCTTCGAGGTCGCTCTAAATCGCATCCTCACAGACGGAGAACTTTCCACGGTGATGGGCGTGGCAGGACACGACTACGTCATGTCGCGCTACCAATGGCCGAAACTAATCGAGAGCTACCAGACATTTATCTCGCGCGTCATCGAAAGGAGTCGCTAGTTCAAGGCCTTATCGGATTACTTCAAGTTACACCGCCATACACCAGGTACAGCTGACGATGAAATCGGCGAAGTCCCAAGCGACACAAGCTTACCAAGCAGTCCGCGTCCATCCCCGATGCCACCCCAAAGCGACCCGCCAAGCGCAACGATCAAACGCCAATGAGTCTCTTCGTGGCATATACCTGCTCTTGCCCTACCAGGAATTCAAATAATTTTTCACGTCTGCACAGGAGTTCCAGACAGGGTCGTTTCCAATGCAGAGGCTCCCCGGCAAAACATATGCCCAACAGCCCGGGACGCCAAAAGTGCTAATGCTTTCGAACCTTCGCCCATCGCATCGACCCAACTGGACTTTACTGCTCGAGCCAGGTCCATCATATCCACACGCACCGAGGCGGCGCGAGATCCTTACTGCACCACCCGTGGCACCGAATAGCTGTTCACCGAGAAGTTGAGTGCTACGATGCCGCTCACCCGTGAGGGGTTGACAATCTGAAAGGCAGCTTTTTCTTCGTGCCAGCAAAGCAACGCATTATCCTTATCCACAAAGCTCACGCTGGTGGCATAGATCCCGTCAAGGAGTGCCATGTCATCGAAGTTGATCTCGATGATGCCATCGCCATCGAGATCAAACGTATCGATACCAAGATCCTTGGTGTTCGCCGTGAAGACCATCTCATTCTGCGGTGAAAAGATCTGGAAGGTGACACTCAGGCCACCGATTGGAGCAAGAGCATGATAAGCCACCTCAAAACTCACTGGATCATGGGGGAGAATATGCTCCCGATCTCCGCCTTGTCGAGAACGGGCCTGCACTGATTTGATGTCAATGACTTTCTGGGCCGGGATATCGGCCACGCCCGGCGTCACCAGCGTGGGTGTTTCGGCCTCGCCGAGAT
>JAKASN010000015.1 GCA_021819025.1 Actinomycetes bacterium
GATCTCACATATCCCACGCCAAGGAGAAGAGTAACTCCTGCGATGGCGGGAAAGTCGCCGCTTGGGATGCTTTGCGCGGTGTAATACCCGATTCCCGGCCAGGCGAAGACGTCCTCGATTACCACCACCCCGGCAAACATCAGCCCCGCCTGAAGTCCGGTCATCGAAAGGGCGGGACCCAACGAGTTCCTCAGGGCGTGAAACGCTAGCATCCTAAAGCGCGAGAGCCCCTTGGAGTTGGCTGTCTTGACGAATTCCGACTCCATGGCGGCCACCAGCGATCCCCTCAAGACTCGGCTAATTGAGACTGCCGGTCCGATGGCCACCGAAAAGGCCGGCAACGCAAGGTACTTGAAGGCATCGATGGTGAGGCCGAACTGTCCGCTCAAGATCCCGTCGATGGTATAAAAGCCAGTCGGGCCGGTAGGAGGATTGGCGATCCCGATTCTTCCCGTCGCCGGGAGCAAGTTGAACTTTCCGTAAAAGAGCAGCAGTCCGCCGATGGCCAGGAGAAATTGCGGAACCGACGCTCCGGTGATCAACAACCCTCGTAGAATCCCCGCACCTCTGAACTCGCCAGCGGATGCTACGCCGAGAACCAAGCCCAGGCTTACCGCGAGTATCAGGGCGTAAAACGACAACTCCAAAGTCGCAGGGAGATAGGTCGCCAGATCCGCAGAGACCGGCCTACGCGTCCGATACGACATTCCCAAGTCGCCGTGCAAGATGCCCCGCACATAATGCAGGTACTGGATGACGATCGGCTGGTCCAGGCCAAGGCGATGCCTCTCGGCGGCAATAGCCCCGGGAGTGGCGCCAGCGCCAAGCATCGCGTGCACCGGATCCGAGTGAGAGATGCTCTGGAGAAAGAGGAGCACCGCAATCAGCGACAGTACGATTAGCACGGCGGCGGCTAGACGCTTGAGGATAAATTGAAAAAGATACATCCGACCTCTTCTCTAAGACCGATTATCGCCGGAGCCGCGCACGCCTATTGGCGCATCGAGGATCCGAAATTGCGGAGTATGCAAAAGACGCATTTCAACAAGAATCTAGGAATCCTCGGCGGGCTATTGCTCGCCGCGCTCGAATCCAAAAAAGCGAACTGAATAGCCGGGGTTCACCTCGCAACCCGGAGTACCGAAGTTGAAGATATCCCTGCTGCATACCGCAGAGTCAAACGTGGCGATATTCGACGCCACGGTGGCCAAGTTCTCCCGCATGAACGCAGAAGGCGTCGTGTCAAGTTCTTCCACAATCTGGAATAACATTTTCATTATCGACTAATTTGGTGGTAGCGTTCTGGTATTCCCCGGTCAAGGAAGGACCGCACACAGATGATTCACAACGACGCGCAAACGCTCGATGAGCTCGTGACCTCGCTACCACCCGGAAGCGTCATCACCGATCCGGCAAGCATGGATGCCTACCGCTGGGATCGGGCCAATGACCCGGACGCGGGTGTCCCACTCGCCGTCATACGGGTCACGTCGACCGACGAGGTTCAGACGGTAATCCGCTTCGCCGCTGCCACCGGTACACCGGTCGTGCCCCGCGGCGCCGGCTCCGGTCTCTCCGGTGGCAGTACGGCAATCCAGGGTGGCATCGTCCTCTCACTGGACAAGATGAAGACCATCCAGATCGACCCGGTCACCCGCACCGCGGTCGCCGGACCGGGCGCTTTTAACGCCGAGGTGAAAGCCGCCGCCGCCAGTCACGGCCTGTGGTACCCGCCGGACCCGTCCTCGTACGAGTTCTGCTCGATAGGCGGAAACGTCGCTACCAACGCGGGCGGGCTGTGTTGTGTGAAGTACGGGGTCACAAGCGACTACGTCCTCGGGATAACGGTAGTCCTCGCTGACGGACGTGCTGTCCGGCTCGGTGGGACGCGCCTCAAGGACGTCGCCGGGCTCTCGCTCACCAAGCTCTTCGTCGGCAGCGAGGGCACCCTCGGGATCATCACCGAAGTGCTGCTGCGCCTCATCCCCGCGCAGCGCCAGCCCACGACCCTGGTCGCCACCTTCCCGACCCTGGACAGCGCCACCGATGCGGTGCTCGCGATCACCCGTTCGATGCGTCCCTCGATGCTCGAATTCATGGACAAGGTCACCATCAACGCCGTCGAAGACGCCACCCGGATGGGCCTGGATCGGGAGGCAGCCGCCATGCTGATCGCCCAATCCGACGAACCCGCAGGGCACGCCGCGGTGGAGATCGGCCTCATCGAGGACATCTGCAACCAGAACGGCGCGACCGAGTGCTACTCCACCGACGACCCCGAAGAGGGCGAAGCGTTCGTCGTGGCCCGGCGGATGGCCATCCCGGCCGTCGAGCGTCTCGGCGCGCTCCTCCTGGAAGACGTCGGCGTCCCTCTACCGCGTCTCGGCGATCTCGTCAGCGGCATCGAGAAGATCAGCACGAACCACGACGTTACGATCGCGGTGATCGCGCATGCCGGCGACGGCAACACACACCCGCTACTCCTGCTCGATCCGACAGACCAAGCGCAACAACGGCGCGCCCACATCGCCTACGGCGAGGTGATGGACCTTGCTATCCGGCTGGGCGGCACGATCACCGGCGAACACGGCGTCGGCCGGTTGAAGCGGCCCTGGCTGGCCGAGTACCTCGGCGACGACGTTCTGGAACTCAACCACCGCATCAAGGATGCCTTGGACCCGCAGGGCATCCTGAACCCGGGCGCTGTCCTTGAAGCACGCGGAGCACGCTGATGGCCACGCACATATCCGTCGCATCGATCACTTAGGACACCGCGGCCCGTGCGATCGCACTGGCGATCGAGGAAGGTGCGAAAGTCGGTATGAGGGTCTCGGCAACTGTCGTGGACCCCGGTCTTGCGCTCGTCGCCTATGGGCGGACCGGCGGCGTCACCCCGCACAGTGTGGAGACCAGCCGGCGTAAGGCGAACACTGGGGCGTCGAACCAGGGCGTGTGGCGACGGTGAGCTTGTATACCCAGAGCGCGTTGACGAGAATCCACAGGATAGGAAACACACCGTAGCCGGCGCCTGCTGCGGCTGCACCGAAAGCCTGCTCCCAGGGCATCTGCCAGACAAAGATGGCCAATAGGATCGACAGCACGAGAGCGGCGATCGCGGCCTTGGCAGCTTTGACGCGGAACACCCCGAGGGGGACAAACAGCAGCAAACGGGGCAGGGCGGCGCAGATGGCAGCGAGGGCCAGCGAGCCCCGCAGGGGGTCGGTGATCTGGATGAAGGTGCTCACGTTAAACTCGTTTGTTTTGAGCGATAGCACGACGAGACGGTGCGCCCGATCAGGTATTCCGTCCACCGAGATTGCTGGGGTTGACGGGTTAGGTTATGAACTTACATACCGGTTGCTGACCAAGCGGCAGAGTGCCGACATCGGCACCCAGCAGGGTGCGAGTCAGCCGTTGGCGCGGACTTCTGCAGACTGTTGGGCGGGTAGCTTTCTGGGGGCGAAGCGGCGCCCGATCTGCTGGCCGATTCGTTCCAGCAACGGCCCCGCTTGGGCCATGCTGATGTCCGGGTCCGGTTCGAGGGCGGTGAGCGGGTAGACCTGCTGGAAGCCAGCGTCGTGCACTTCGTGCGCGTCGAGAGTAGTGCGACCGCAAACCGCGATCACGGGGATGCCCGCGCGGGTCGCGGCCTGCGCAACACCGATCGGGGTTTTACCACCGAGGCTTTGATGGTCGAGGCTTCCTTCGCCGGTGATAACCAGATCCGCACCCGCAAGCCGTTGCTCGAGCTCGGTGAACTCCAGCACAATATCGATGCCAGGGAGTCGAGTGGCGCCAAGGACAGCGAGGGCTGCGTAGCCGACTCCGCCGCCCGCGCCAGCGCCGGCCTCCGTTGCCGCGTCGAAGGCATGGACACCAATGCTCTGGCCGAGTACGGCTACAAAGTGCGTAAGGCCCGCTTCGAGTTGGATTATTTCGGCCCCGGAGGCACCCTTCTGGGGTCCGAAGACGGTGGCGGCCCCGGCCGGACCGAGGAGAGGATTGTCGACATCGCTCGCGAGCACGATGTGTGCATCTGCCAGACGGCTGTCCAGTGTGGACAGATCGATGCGATCCAGCTCAATCAAAGCACCCCCGCCGTCGCGGATTTCTGCACCTTCGTCGTGGAGGAACAGGGTGTCCAGTAAGCGTGCCCCGAGGCCGCGGAGCAGGCCCGAACCGCCGTCGGTGCTGGCGCTCCCCCCAATGGCGAGGATGATGTGCCGGCACCCTGCGTCCAGCGCAGCACGGACCAGCTCACCCGTTCCCCGGCTGGTCGCGGCCAGAGGGGCCAGGACGCCGTCGGGGAGAACGTCGAGGCCGGAGGCGGCCGCCATCTCGATGACGGCTTCCGTCCCGCGAATAGCGAACGATGCGGGCATGGCTCGCCCCGTCGGGCCGGTGACGGTCGCGGTACGACGTTCGAAGCCAGCACCGACGGCGGCGTCGACGGTGCCTTCGCCGCCGTCGGCGACAGGAATCGACACCACCTCGATCGGATATCCGAGCTGTTCGGCAAAGACCCGCAGCCCCGCTGTCAGATGTCGTGCGACCTCTGACGCGGAGAGCGATCCCTTGAACTTGTCGGGAGCGATGACGACGCGCATGACGTCCTTTTAAACCTACGCTGAGAGGTTGGAGGTGGGGGCGTCGGCGGCGGTCACGGCGATCTCTTCAAATTCGTTGACCTTGTCGATGTCGGCGGCTGCCATGGATACGTTGGTGATGCGTTCCAGGATCACTTCGACGACGACCGGCACCTGGAACTCGTTTAGCCAGGCCTGAGCTTTCTCGAACGCCTGTCCGAGCAGGCTCGGGTCTTCGACCCGAATCGCCTTGCAGCCGAAGCCTTCGGCGACGGTGACGTGGTCGACGCCGTAGCCGTTGGTCTCGGGGGCGTTGATATTGTCGAAAGCGAGAGACACGTGGTAGTCCATGTCGAAGTTGCGTTGCGCCTGGCGGATGAGACCGAGGTAGGAGTTGTTCACCACGACGTGAATGTAGGGCAGATTGAACTGCGCCCCGACCGCGAGCTCCTCGATCAGGAACTGGAAGTCGTAGTCCCCGGAGAGCGCGACAACAGTGCCTTCGGGGTTGGCGCGCACCACTCCAAGCGCGGCGGGAAGCGTCCAACCCAATGGGCCGGCCTGGGCGGCGTTGATCCACTTGCGCGGCCCGAAGACGTGCAGCATCTGCGCGGCCTGGATCTGCGACAATCCGATAGTGGAGACGTAGACGGTGTCCTTGTCGAACGCCCGATTCATCTCTTCGTACACCCGCTGGGGTTTGATCGGAATATTGTCGAAGTGGGTTTTCCGGTGCAGCGTGGCGCTGCGCTCGACGCACTCCGCCGCCCAGTTGGAATAGTCCGGCAAGGTGCCCGCGGTCAGTCGTTCCTTGGCGAGTTCAAGCAGCCCATCCAGTGCTGCGCCGGCATCAGAGGTGATCCCGAGGTGGGGTGAGAACACCCGCCCGATCTGGGTCGGTTCGATGTCGATATGCACGAACATGCGGCCAGCGGTGTAAGTGTCGAGCCCGCCGGTGTGGCGGTTGGCCCACCGGTTACCGATACCAATCACGAAGTCCGATGCCAGCAGGGTCGCGTTCCCGTAGCGGTGGGAGGTCTGTAGACCAACCATGCCCGCCATTAGCGGGTGTTCGTCCGGGATCGCACCCCATCCCATCAGGGTCGGCACCACGGGCACGCCGAGGATCTCGGCGAGTTCGACCAGTTGCGCAGACGCATTCGCGTTGATAATGCCGCCTCCGGCAATGATCAACGGACGCTCGGAGGCGACGAGCAGGTCGAGGGCCTTCTCCAACTGCCGGCGGGTGGCTCTGGGCTTCTCTACGGGCAGCGGTTCGTAGGCGTCGATATCGAACTCGATCTCGGCAAGTTGCACGTCGATCGGCAGGTCGAGCAGCACGGGCCCGGGGCGCCCTGAGCGCATCAGCTGGAAAGCCTTCTGGAACGCGCCGGGGATCTGTCCGGGCTCCCTGACGGTCATAGCCAACTTAGTGACGGGCTTGGCGATGGATTCGATGTCGACGGCCTGAAAGTCCTCCTTGTGCAGCTTCGCGACGGGAGCCTGCCCGGTGATGCAGAGGATCGGGATGGAATCGGCCCAGGCCGCGTATAGGCCGGTGATCATGTCGGTGCCGGCCGGTCCGGAGGTGCCGATACAGATACCGATGTTGCCAGCGACCGCGCGGGAGAACCCGTCGGCCATGTGCGAGGCACCTTCGACATGGCGGGCGAGGGTGTGGCGGATACCGCCGTGGGCTTTCATCGCGGAATAGAACGGATTGATCGCCGCGCCCGGGAGGCCGAACGCTTCGAGGGCATTCTCCTTTTCCAGGATCAGAACTGCGGCGTCAACCGTGCGCATTCTTGTCATGATGTGGTGCTCCTTCTAGGACGATATGCGGCGTCGGTTTGGCCCGGTGCCGTTCGATGATCTGAAAATGTGGGTACAGGCGTCTGGTGTTGCCGGGGCTCGTCTATTCGCGGCCGGAAAGCTGCAGGACCTGTTTGAACAGTGCAGAGTGATCCAGCGCCCCATCGCCCTTGTTGACGGTGGCGGCGACGAGCTGTGCAACCGCGGCGCCGAGGGGGATGAAGACGCCGGCTTCGCGGGATGCGGCGGTCACGATTCCCAGATCCTTGTGGTGGAGCGCGAGACGAAAACCGGGCTCGAAGTTGCGGGTGACCATCTTCTTTCCTTTCTGCTCGAGCACTTTCGAGCCGGCAAGACCGCCGCCCAAGACGGTCAAGGCCGCGTCGAGGTCGACGCCGTGGGCCTCAAGGAAGACGATCGCCTCGGCAAGGACCTCGATGTTCACGGCGACGATCAGCTGGTTGGCCGCTTTGACAGTCTGTCCGGAGCCCGTGGGACCGACGTGTACGATGGTCTTTCCAAGCGCACGGAGAACGTCCTGCGCGGATTCGAAGTCGGCGGGGTCACCGCCAACCATGATGGACAGAACGCCGTCGATCGCTCCTTGTTCGCCGCCGGAGACCGGCGCATCGAGGGCCCGCAGACCCGCGTCCGCGGCATCCGCGGCGAGGCGCTTGGCGATGTCGGGGCGAATCGTGCTGGCGTCGATCCAGAGGGTCCCGCTTGCTGCGTTCACGAAGACCCCTTCTGGTCCGCTGACCACACCTTCGACATCCGGTGAATCCGGCAGCATGGTAATGACTACCTCCGCGCCACGGGTGGCCTCAGCGACACTCGATGCGCCTAGCCCACCTGCCTTGATGAGGGCGTCGACGCGTGCCGGGCTGCGGTTGAAGCCGGTGACTGTGTGCCCAGCTTTGACAAGATGGATGGCCATGGGCAGCCCCATGATGCCCAGGCCGATGACGGAGACGTTGCTCATTGTTTTTCCTTTTGCTGACGTTTAGTGGGACAGGAATCGCTGCGGGAGCCAGTTAAAAGCGGATGCGGCGGGCTGCTTGTACTCCATGCCGATGTAGCCGGAGTAACCAAGTTCGCGGCTGCGCGCGACCCATGCATCCAACGGGAGCTCACCAGTACCAGGAGCGCCGCGGCCGGGATTGTCGGCGATCTGGATGTGACCGAAGTCGGCGGCGTGCCGCTCGATGACCGCAGAGACATCGTCACCGTTGACTGCGAGGTGGTAGAAGTCCGCCAGCAGCTTCAGGTTCTCCGCTCCCGAGGTCTCCTTGACGCGCGAGATCACACGAAGAACGTCGGCGGCGGTACGAAGCGGGTAGTCCGGGGCGCCGCTGACCGGCTCCAGCAGCACAGTGCCGCCGATCCGAGCGACGCCGGCAGCAGCCAAGGCCAGATTCTCGATCGCGATCTCGTCCTGCTCCTCCGCTGACTCGGCCGCGACCCGGTTCCCGTAGAGCGCGTTGAAGGAGCGGCAGCCCAGAGCGTCGCCGATACCGACGACAACATCGATATTGTCCCGGAACTCGCTCGAACGCGCTCCCCAGGAGACGAGGCCCCGATCACCACCGGGCATATCGCCCGCATTGAAGTTCAGCCCGCTGAGCTTCACGCCGGAGTCGCTGATCGTGCGTTCGAATTTCGTGACTTCGGCATCAGCCGGCACCGAGCTACTGAACGGCCACCAGAACTCGACAGCGTCAAAACCTGCCAGTTTGGCGATCAACGGACGCTCCTGCAGCGGGAACTCCGTCAGCAGGATCGAGCAATTTACCGTGTACGCCATCGGAAATCCCTTCGCCAGCAACCTCAGCCATTCGATTAATTCCGAATAGTGGAAATTACTTTTTGTCTAGTGGAAAGTTTAGGGGCGGTCTAGGTGTATGTCAACTGTTTGAGGGCAAAGTTTTCCGCGATGTGGATAGTACTTGTCGAAAGCTAAGGATAGAGTGCAGGCATGACGGAGAAGACAAGCGGCGGCGTGCAGTCGGTCGAGCGGGTGTTCGAGCTGCTGGAACTGATCACCAGCGCCCGGGACGAGATCTCGCTCTCCGAACTCGCCGAGTCCGCCCAACTTCCCTTGCCCACCATTCACCGTCTTCTGCGCACCCTGGTCTCTCTGGACTACGTGCGCCAATTGCCGAATCGGCGTTACGGCCTCGGGCCTCGGCTCATCCGGATGGGGGAGGTCGCCAGTCGGCAACTCGGCGCGTGGGCGCGCCCCTACCTCGCCAACATCGTCGAGCAACTCGGCGAAACAGCGAACATGGCGATCCTCGACGGAGACATGGCCACGTATGTCGCCCAGGCGCCTTCGGCTCACTCCATGCGGATGTTCACCGAGGTCGGTCGGCGGGTGCACACCCACGACTCCGGCGTCGGCAAAGCGATGCTGGCGCAGCTGGACGACACGCAAGTGCGTGACATCGTGAATCGCGCCGGCATGCCCACCCCTACGGAGTACAGCATCGCCACCATCGACGCTCTCCTCGATGAACTTGCTCGCATCCGAGCGCGCGGGTACGCCATCGACGACAACGAGCAGGAACTCGGCGTGCGATGCTTCGCCGTCGCTGTACCGAACATGCCCAGCCTGACCGCGATCTCCGTATCTGGCCCGCTGACACGGGTCGATGAGCACTTCGCCGAACGCGCCATCCCGGTCCTCACCCGCGCCGCGGACTTGATCGCCGCCACGTCGAGAATGCATATAAAGCGTCCTAACCCAACTCCTACCATCCCATCGCCCCCGGCTAGGGATCTTTCGGGATACGAAATCTCCTTTCCATAATTGGGTGTTGTGCTGCGATACTTGCGGTGATGGGACCAGCCAAGCCGTCTTGGACGCTTCGGCTGCGCTTCTCGGATCAAGCGACACGGGTGTCCTCGGTACCCCGGACGGCAATCTGGCTTTCACATGGTTTTTCACGCATAACGCATAGCTGAGTATTCCGAAACTCTTTACCACAGGGACTGCTCTTTGACCACAGAACCACCGCCCCTACTACTACCCATAAACAATTATTTCTTCTTCGGAGGCATCTTCGATGCCGGGGTTTGCCCGGCAGCCCGGAAGACCATGGAAAGGGGGTCGGAAAATAACGCCTAAACAGACAACTTGATCACAGCGGGCAACCGCCAAGGACGCTGTATCACAGCCGACCTGAAACGACGGCTGTGATACATTGGGTGGACTTGTAAAGAATTACTGAATTCGGTGGTAAAGAGTTTCGGAATACTCACCTCGGCATGCTGAGCCGAGTTTGCATAGCGCAGGTCCCGAGCGAGCGCGCGTTTAGAGTGGCCTTGTCCCCGTCAGGCCCATAACGAGAAGGAAAGCATCTCCCTTGAGCTACTCCGCGAGCAACCGAAACACCGTAAAGGGCGACCTCGCTACACACGGTCCATTGCGCACCCTGAAGCGCACTTCTTTTCGGATTGCCAAAGCCACCGCAGTCGAATCTTCGACCGCATCGGGCAGCGAGGGACGTGCTGTCTTGGCCATGCCATACCTCGCGCAATGCGAATCCGATCACGCCATCGGGGGACCGTACTGAAATGACGGACTATATCCTCAGCCTGCAGTGTCCCGATCAACCCGGCATCGTTCGTTCGCTCGCCCAGGGACTGGTGCTTGCGGATGCCAACATCCTCGAAAGCGCACAGTTTTCCGATCCCATCACCGGTCTATTCTGCATGCGAGTGCGCTTTGAGAGTCCCCAGGCCTCCGTCGAAGCTCTCCTTGGCCAATTAATGACACAATTAGCTGCATTCGACCCGGTGCTAAACCTCCGGCCCGCCCGACAGCTACGGCGCGCCCTGGTGATGGTCTCCAAGCACAACCACTGTCTTGTCGATCTCCTCTACCGGAGGGAAATCTCTGAACTTGCCATCGAAATGCCCCTCATCGTCTCCAACCATCCGGATCTGGGTCCGCTCGCCAAGCACCATGGTGTGCCCTACTACTACATCCCGGTGACCCCCGATTCCAAGGCCGATGCAGAAGCCCAACTCAGGTCTCTTATCGCCGAGTACGAGATAGATGTGGTAGTACTCGCGCGCTACATGCAAGTTCTCAGCGAGTCTTTCGCCGAAGATTACTATGGGCGTATCATCAATATTCACCACTCGTTCCTGCCCGGCTTCAAGGGAGCTAATCCGTATTTGCGCGCCTACGAGCGCGGTGTGAAGATGATTGGAGCCACAGCACACTTCGTCACTCAAGCACTCGATGAGGGTCCGATCATCGAACAAGACGTCATCCGGGTAAGCCATAACAAGACCCCAGAAGAGCTCGTGGCACTCGGTCGCGACGTGGAGCGCTTGGTGCTGGCTCGCGCGGTGATGCTTTATGCGGCGGACCGACTGCAAATTTCTGGTGCGCGCACGGTGATCTTCGATTAACCCAGCGCATCTAGCTACCTCGCGACATCGCCGGACCTTGGCCGTCAAGTCGTCACGCCCGGGATTGCCGTAGTCTCTCAAGCGACTTCAGTTACCTCATCTCGGGAGCGGCCCGCAAAGAAAATCCCGAGTTCGAAATTGACAGAGTGTGGGAAAGAGACTTGGGCTAGAATTCTTCCGTAACTCAACTCGCGCGAGTAGGTAATACATGGCTGACACCAAAGAAGAGGCGACTCCCCAAGGGGCATCTGCGACAGATCACGTTCGTTTTGAGATGGAAGAACTCGTCTCCAACATGTGCATGGCTCTCAATGACCCCAAGCGCCTCATGGTGATATGGGCACTGAGTAATGGCGCTTATAGCGTCAACGAGCTTTCCGCACTGCTATCCTCGCCTGCCTCCAACGTCAGCCAGCATCTCGCGATATTGCGCACGCGAGGCCTAGTGGACACCGAGCGTCAGGGTAACAGCATCTACTACTCCCTGCGCCATCCCAAAATCGTCGATGCAATAGATATTCTTCGCGGGGTGTTGCGCGACGAAGTGAGTCGGCGCACCGGCATCGTCACCAACGATTAGAGGATCAGGCGCCATCTAGGACGACCATTGGCGGGTGTTAGCGATGGGGCATCACCCACAACCTTCCATTTAGTTCATAGGCGCTGTAACAAGGGAGATCAAAGTCGCTCGGCCCGCGTACACGCTCCCCGCTGATTAGGTCAAAGCGACTTCCGTGAGCCGGACAGGTGACCACGCTGCCCTCGATTTCACCGCGCGCGAGACTAGCACGTTGGTGGGGGCACATCCCCGTGCAGACGACGCGCCCCTCGACACGCCACAGCGATATCTTCCCAAGTGCACCCACCTCAAGATCCATCAAATGGCCGAGGCGCCCCGCAATATCAGCCGAATTGCACACGGCGATAGCGCGCTCGGCTGAGGTGAGGGAATCATCCGCCAGGACTTTTCGCAACGCAGGTCCGAGGCCACCGCGGGTACACACCAGGTCAAACCCAGCCCGCTCTGCGGTCATCCACAATCCCTGCTCGGGAGCTTGCAAAAACCCCACCAAAAACGCGCTCGGATAGCTCTCCCTCCATTGGCGCACTGGCAAAGTATCATCGCTGTTGCGGATTTCTCCAACCACGACGAGGCGCGCAAACGGCGTCAAGGTATCAGGCGCGGCGTCACAAAGAGAATAGCCTGCTTGATCTGCCACACGCGTTATGGCGCGAAGCGCCACTGGGTCGTCTCCGACGACCCATATGACACCCGCTTGATGATCGCTTCTTATCGAGTCGATACCGAGGTCCTAAATGAACATCGAGATATCGGCCTCGGCGGCCATATTGATGAACGAAGCAGCACCGATGGGAACGCTCAACCCGTCAATAAAATCGTCCTTGGTCAAGCCGTAGAGATCCATAGTCATCTGGCAAGGATGCAACCTCACTCCTAGGTCCATCGCCATCTCCAACAACTCCGTCGGCGAAGCCACCTTGTGCTCTTCGGCGAGCATCTTGATCATCTTGGTACCTGCCCCGCCAAAGTGAATTTTGCCAAGTTTAAGATG
>JAKASN010000016.1 GCA_021819025.1 Actinomycetes bacterium
TGATAGAAGGTCAAGGATACTTTGGCGTCGCTCCTGTGGGAGCTCTGCGATGGCGTCGGCGGCATCATCTGAGCGCATGTGTTCGATTACCGAGGCCACCTCTTCGTCGACTTTATCGCCGAAAAACCGGTTGGCAACATCCGGATCTAGCTCCTCGAAGACGTCAGCCTCCAACTCAGGATCCTGATGGACAGCCACCATGATCTCGTCGCCCTCGTCGCGAGACGCCTCCTCCACGAGATCTGCGATCTGCGCGGCCTTCATCCGGCGTACCCTTCGGAAGGGCGCACGGATGCGTTGGGAAGCCGAATGTCCGATGAGGGGTTCAAAGGCTTTCCAGTCCTTGCCGTTGTGCGCAGCATGACGATGGAAGATGCCGAGAAACCTCGCGGGCCGTCTCCTCGTGTCAAGGGACTTGAGGATCCATCCTCCTGGAGACTCCTCGAGCTCAACGTCCCACGCCCAGACAAGCTCCGCGTCCTCAACGTCGATGAGGCGGTGACCAAGAATGTCTTCGCGGAGCAGAACCTCGCCGGGTCTCTTCTCGAAACCCCTTAGGTCCACCTTGACCTTGGTGAGGGTGATCCGGCCGTCCTGGAATTCCTGAACACGCGAGATGGGCATGAAGACCTGGCGCCCTCCCACCTTCACCACGAGCCCACGTAGCAAAGGGTAGTCGCCGTCCCTTAGACGAACAAGCAAGTCGTCAAGCCGACCTACCGTCTCGTCGGTCTGCGAGACGAGCGGGACGCCGATAAGTTTGGAGAGATACACAAAGAAAGCCTAACCCATCTAAGCAATGGCCCTTCACCACTACCTCGAGCAGAATCGGAGTTTGCTGCGCGCCACCTCGGCGAGGCACATGTTGCTTTGGCGGAGCGCGTTACGGCCTCGCCTACCAAGCTCGCATAGCATCACCAAGCCAAGTTGCGCAAAGCTGACCCGAAACACCTCGAGAAGAGCTCAGCTTCGCCCCGCTTTCCCGGTTTCTGGTCTCCACGACCAGCACCGAAACTTTCGGGGCAAGTTCGGCCAAAACGTGAATGGCTCACGCCGAGCCCAAGCAAACCTACGAGGCGGCACTTGGCACCAAGCATGCCGAAGTCGCGTCCGATTCGGGCCGCGTCTTCATCGGCTGGCCCATCGCGGAAAACGGAATTGCCGCATCCTTGCCCGCGAGGAGATGCCAGCAACGGGGCCTCACAAAAGCTGGCATCGCACCTCGCATTCTCTCAGGCCGGGACAACCTAGCTCCGAGGAGCTTGGTGACAATGTTCCAATGCCAGCGCTTCAAGGAAAGAACGAGACTGCGAGAATACCAGTGCGACCTACCTGACTTGCGGGTTCGATTAAACACTGGTCGAACGCCAAGAACGACTCGCCACCAAGGCACCGGATACTCGCGCCAATAAGCGCCGGGGAGTACTTTATCGCCAAGGCTCTAGAGTCACACGGACCCCACCCGGCAAATGGTATTACTCAACCACTCATGAGAACCGTGGGGCTCCCGACGACAAACATCGCGCTGTCGGCGAGATTGAAAGTATCCTCAACTGCCAAGAGCGAGTCGCGCAGAGCCCAAGGGAGATTTCGGGATCGATCGCCACTTGGGCTCAGAATTGGGCCGATTCCAACCCGGCCCTAGCTTTAGTTGGCATGCTGACCGAGGAAAGATCCGCGATTTGCCTTAGATCGCGGCCCAGCACTGGCGAAAACCTATTTTCCTGACATACGCCCGGGACGAAGAGCCCAGCGTGCTAGCGTGGCCGTTGCCAGATCCCGAGAGCATAGTCGCTCGACTTGGCCCGCCAAGCAGGCACAAGAGCGACATCTGACGATGAGCACCTAAAGTATTCCAACAGCACAGATTAGCGTTCACAAATTCGGGGCAATTACTTCGGTCGCCGAGCATGCAGCGCATGACTTGAAAGGTGCCTTAACTACAGGATGCCGTCTTCCCCCCGAACGGTCATAGCATGAATGCGCCATTGCATACCAAGGGGCAACGCAAGCATCCCAAGACGCACATGGTGATGATCGTCCTTGCCGTTCTGCTCCTAATTGTGGTACTCGTCGCTGGTGGCACTCTCATCTACGGACAGTACCTCTTTAGCAAAGTTCACCGTGTCTCAATTGCCTCAGAAACACGCCAAGTTGCCGGTCAACCCATCAACATACTGCTCATCGGAGATAACACCAGGGCTGGGCTAAGCCCTAGCGAGGCAGCGGCCTTTGGGAGCGCTTCACAGGTCGGGGGAGGCCGCGCCGACGTTTCAATGATTGCGCATTTCGACCCGATTACCAAACAGGTCTCGCTTTTGTCAATTCCTCGGGATCTCTTTATGCCAATACCTGGCACCACCACCCTTCAGCGGGTCGATGCGGAACTCAACCCATCCTCGGCCAAGAGCACCGTCGAGAACCCCAACCAACTCGTCAAAACCATCGAAGATGACCTCGGGATACCGATTCAGCACTACGTTGAGCTAAATTTCGACACCTTCCAGGGTGTCGTCAATGCCCTTGGCGGAGTCAAGATGTACTTCCCGATGCAACTCAAGGACGCCTATTCGGGTCTCAACATCACCACTACTGGGTGCATCACGCTCAACGGGTACCAAGCGCTCCAAGTGGTTCGCGCGCGCCACCTTTACTATCGCACTCCCAACGGAGTTTGGCACTACGACGGACTTGGCGACCTCTCCAGAACCCGCCGCGACCACATCTTCCTCCAGGTGCTTGCCGAACAGGTGAAGGCCGCAGGAATCGGAAACCCCGTCCGCGACCTCGCGCTCTTGAATAGCGTCTACAAAGACCTCACTCTCGATTCACAGTTCAGCGAGTCAGAGATGCTCTCACTGCTTCAGACCTATCGGCACGCCAATCCGGCAACAGCCCCGACCGGCACCCTTCCCATCGCTTTTGAAGGCGGCACCTCAGGATACATCTATAACGGCGCCAACTACGGTTCCATCGTCTTTCCTCAACTTCCCGCCGATACCCAGATGATGGATGCGATCCTTGGCCTCGTCACGCCAAATATTGCCACCTCGAAAATCTCTGTTACGGTCGTAAACCAGAGCCACGTCTCGGGACAAGGAGTTCAGGTTGCGAATCAGCTTCAAAGCCTCGGGTATCGCGTTGGAGCACCTCAAACAGCGGCTCCCACGGCAAACCCCGAGGAGTCCGTCATCTATTACACACCGGGCAACCTCCAAAAGGCCGAAGTCCTTAGAGCGTCGCTTGCCGGATCGGTCATTATGGGCGAAGTTCCTTCAAATTCTTTTGGCACTGCACTGGAGTTGACGACTGGCGACCAGATAGCCGTTGGCACCAAGGTGACGGCCACAACTCCCCCGGCTTCACCATCTACCACTGCCTCGGGATCCCAAAACACCGCTAGCGCACAATCTTCCACAAAACCAACCTCTTCTCAGGGAACCATTGCGGTTCCCAACATCACCGCAGGCACTCAGATCAACACCATCCAGCAGCCGCAACCCTGGGATCCCAGAGCCTGCCCCGCTTAGCGAAGGCAATTGCCCATTTGCCAGCGCCAGAGAGTACGACCAAGCTACGCGGTCCAACTGTTAAGGTCGAGCACCTTCGGCATTCGTCGCCGATGCCGTCGAAATAGCTTTGCTTGTTGGCGCGTTCCACGGCTCCGCGAAGACGAAAGCAAAACATGGCGACTTTGCTCACTCTTTTCCTTCTTCGTCCAGCCCAGAACAACCTCCAAAGAAAGCGACTTGATTGGGGAAGCCAGGGAAAGGTGGAAAAGCTCATGTTATCGAGAAACCACCGGGAGAATAACCCTCAATTCTCGAATTAAAGGCATCCAGGCGGCGATAATCGTAGAAGAACAGAAAAGAGCATTCTCTTGCGGTTGCAGCGAGCAAGACATTTAGAAGGGTTGATCCGATGCGATTCATGCTTGTGATGATTCCCAACATCTCTGAAGATGATTGGGCACCTAGCGAGGATGCCGTTGCCGCAATGGCACAATACAACAACGAGATGTCCCAGGCCGGAGTCCTCCTCTCGCTCGATGGCCTCCACCCCACTTCCAAAGGCGCACGCGTCAGCGCAAAAGACGGCAAGGTAGAGATAGTAAAGGGACCATTCGCCGAAGCGAAAGAGGCGATTGGCGGCTACTGGATCATTGATGTCTCTTCACTCGACGAGGCACTGGAGTGGGCCGTACGCTGTCCGGCGGTTCAAGGTCCGGCGAGTGTGCCCGACTATACGGGTCCCGTCCCAATTGTCGAGGTCCGGCAAATCTTCGAAAGCTGGGAATTCCCACCCGAGGTCCAGAAAGCTGCCGGCTTCGGCGATAAATAGTTGGCCCTTTGTAGCTGTGCAGCCGTGGTTCCCATGAGATGCTCCAAACAAGATCAAACCGAAACCACCGCGGCAATTCGGTGCGTCTAATCGCCTCTGGTTCGCCATCCCGACGACGCCGCGTTCGCGGAAAACTTGCCACAAGATGCGTCGAAGGCTGCGCAACAAGTACATCGACCAAACAGAGCATCACCCACAACCCAGCCGCGGGGCTCGCAGGTTTCTCCAGAGAACGCGAAATCGACCCTATCCGACAAACTGTTGCGCTGGTCCAAGAACTCGAAGTGGCACGAGAACAGCACCGTCAGAGCGGGATTCGCTTGAACACTTCAAGACCGCCGCAGACTCCACCCGCACAGACTTCGTGGCAGGGATCGCTATCCCGCGACATCTTGTCCTCGCCCGGAAGCGCTCCTGCGCTTAGCATCATCGGGGGTCGCCAGGCGCAGTTTATCCGTCATCACAAATTAAGGCGATGCCGCATCCATGCACCACCTATGGCACCCTGGAAAGTAATTGGCAAAGCAAACACGAGCCCACGCGGGTTAACTGCTGCCCGAGGAAACGACCGGTGTTTTTCGTGCCTCTCACATCGGTACCTGGGGCTAATCCGTTCCGCTTTCAAACCAGCAGGTCTTACCGGCTATTGGGAAGACTGACTCCGACCAGAGTTCTATGGCAGATAGCTCCGACTGAGGTGCCCCAGCGTCGCTCAGCTAACCAGAGTGCGAGCCTCACGTCCTTATCGCTCCGATGGAACTTCGGTCTCCTTGTTTCATAGCGCGCGCCGCGAGTAACGGCTAGGCGCTGCTGCTTCAAGGGCAGGATCTGGCTTGCACCCGAGGGTGCCGATCGGCCGATGACCCCAAAAAAGCGTCGGCAAGTTAGCGAATCAAGGCGGCAACCGCCTCGTGCCAGGTTCCCACTGACGGCTTCGCCGTCATCTACTGGCGCCGAATCGTCGCACTCATGAGCCTTTAGCAATGGTTGCACTTGCCGTCGAAGGAGCTGAGATTCGCAATGTTTGCCGTCGCGACAACCAACGGCAAGTAACCCGGGCAAGAGATGCTGGATAATTCAGCAAAGGATAGATGGTCGCCTGGGTAAGCAACTCCACTTCACCGGGCAACGCGACCTACCCGAATGTCTCGCCCAATCGCCGGAGGCGACCGAGAATTGCTCTCAGGCCGGCGAACCGACACAAAACAAGTGGGTACGTTCACTTCGCTGAGGGCGAGCGCAATAGAGCCGATGAATCGGGGTACAGCATTTCTACGCGCGCACTCAACTGGTGTAACTCTAACTGCGCTGTTTAATCCGGGCATCGCCTACACGACGAAACCAATCTCGGGATTCACCAGGATACAGGTCGCCCTTGGAGAAGCTAGCGACTAAAACCCCGCAGAGCAGCACAGTCCGCAACAAGAAAGGGGAAGGGAGGCTGGTTCAAGCGGTGACTTGGCTACCGAAGCGACCTTGCGACACAGCCTGCTCAGGTCAACCTCAGCTCGTGGAAAATTGGTAAGAAGTCCTTGTCGGCCCAAGTGCGAAGGTTCCAGCAAGACGGCACGCCACCACACACTCGCAACGATGTTACAATGAGATAAGCCTCGACCGGCAACGACGCCAAGGTAGCGAGGAGCACAAAGTTGAGGCTCGGTTCTCGCAAGGCAGCGATTCCAATCGTCGTGACCATAGTTCTTGCTGTGACCCTTGTGGCGGCACGGCTGCTTGTAGGATCATCGACCTCGAACCCGCTGACGGCTCCATCGAATTCGCAACGGCCCACCGTGACAAGCTCGCCCGTTGATACCACTGCTCCGGCTGAGACCTCACCTTCACTTCCGCCCGCTCAACTCGTAACCTTGCCCTCCGTCGTCGGTTTGTCGTTCGCCCAAGCGGTCACGACACTGCGGGGCCACTACTTCTCGGTTCAAGTGTCATCAGCGGCTTCGAATGACATCGCCGCCGGCGATGTCATTCCCCAGCTGCCCAACGGCGAGCTACCAGTGCAAGTTGGTTCCATCGTGGCAATCGTGGTTTCCACGGGCGCCGTGGCGCCTTCGGCACTCCCCAGCTGTGCGCCCTCGCAGCTCTAGCTATCATTCGGCGGAAGGGTCTCAGAGGCGACCGAACAGATGACTTGGGACGTGGCCATCACCAACGTCTCGGCGTCATGGTGTCAACTCGAAGGCTTCCCGAGGGTGCTCCTCACCGACGCCACAGGCAAGGCAATTCCATTCACTTACACCACCGCAGGAGACCAGATGACGACCGCTGGTCCACCCCAACCGGTGGCGATAGCACCCGGTCAGTACGGCTTCGTTCGCCTCAACAAGAACTCCTGTCAGGTTGGCAACACGACGATGTCTGCCACCACCCTCGAGCTAACGCTACCTGCAAGCCAATCTCCGCTCACGCTATCCACCAGTAGAGCTCCATTTGCCTTCGACTATTGCGTTGGACCTCCTGGTTGGATTATTGCCATATCACCTATCGAGCCCGCAGAACTCGATCTATTCGGCGGGCCAATAACTCAAGGTTGACTGAAACATCACGGTGCCAGCATCGCCTCGCGTCAGACTCGAAGCGCCCAGGCGAAAGCCAGCGCAGTAATGCCATCGAGCAGAATTCACCTCAGCGCCACGAGTTTGCCGTTTCCCCGACACCGTGGCCGCGAGATCCCGATATTACTCCGAGCGCCAGATAACAACCGGGCCTCACGGTTCTTCCGATCATGGGCCGGTGCGTTACTATGAACTCGCACCTACGACTTAGAGGAGCTTGTCCGAGCGACCAAGGCATATCTACCCATAGATCTCAATTGGCTCGCGGATCGTCCAATCCCCCCAAATGTCACTCATCTCGTAGTGACGCCTTGTCGGGAGATCTGGTCAGGCATTCGCTGCACGAAAAATGGCCGAGGTACGAACAAGTTCACTCCCTGTAATCAAGGACACCGCTTCATGTACCATCGCGTTGTTCAGCCAAGATCTCATCGGCGCCCGGCAAGCTTAAACCACCACGGAGAAGACCGCGTACCGGCTTCCCAGAGGATACGGCGGCTGCTGGGTGGCTGGAACTTCACTGGGGCGTCCCTGGAGTTGACAGGGCCGGACTTGGCCTGTAAGTATCAAAGAGCGCTTCGTATCACGACTCGACAATTCGGTCGACCCGTGAGTCGCGCTTGGGCAAGCGAACCCGCGTCCTCATCGACTCCCAAGCAAGGCGCGAGCGCGTAGCACCAACCCGAGGGGTGGTTAGAGCATGGATGCAAAAGACGACAAAGCAGCTCAAACCAACGATTTTACTCGCGAAGTTTCTACTTCCGCAGCTGTCGCTCGGCATGCTTCGAGCGGATCGTGGCGACGTCTTCGGGCAATTACCCGCAAGGAATTCATCCAGCTCGCACGAGATCGTCGCACGGTGGCATTGATGGTTGGCATGCCACTGGTGCTGCTGATTATCTTCGGTTATGGCATTCGCCTCAGCGTCAATGGGATCAGCGCGGAACTTGTCGGGCGGAACTCACCGACGGTTCGCGCTGCGCTTCAAGCCCAGAACCACTTTAAGGTACTTGTTACGGTGGCCAACTCGGAGTCTGCGGCGCGACGCGACTTGCTTGATGGCCGGACATCGGTGGCAGTAATCATCGCGGCGTCAGGTCTGCCCACTTCGGTGCTGGTAGACGGCAGCAATGCCTTTATCGCACAGAATGCCCTTGATTACCTGCGCTCGCTTACCTCCGCTTCGGGAGTTAAGCCGGTAAACGTAGATGTCCTCTACAATCCGGCACTTCGCTCGGCCGACTTTATGGTACCGTCCGAAGTGGGAATGATCATGCTCTGGGTTGGTACTGTCGCTACCGCCATAGGGGTGGTACGCGAGCGCGAGCAAGGGACGCTTGAGCAGCTGATGATGACCCCCATCCGCAAGCTCGAGCTCATGGTGGGAAAGATTCTCCCCTACAGCGCACTGACGCTGGTCATCGCGGTGATGATTACCGTTCTTGGACTCTTGCTCTTCCAAGTCCCTCTGAGAGGTAGCCCCTTCGAACTCCTACTCTTCGCGATACCATATCTCGTTTCGGCACTCTCAATCGGCCTGCTCGTCTCCACGGTTGCTCAAAACCAGCGCCAGGCCATGCAAACCACCACTTTCGTCTTGCTGCCCCAGATTCTTCTCTCCGGTGCACTCTTTCCATTGTCTGCGATACCCTGGGGAATTCGATGGGTGAGCCAACTCCTTCCCCTTACCTACTTCACTCCGATCACACGCAATATCTTCCTGAAAGGTCTCGGTTTTACCCAACTTTGGCCCCAAGTCGCGGTTCTCTGCGCCATGGCCGTGGTGTTCACCATCCTCGCCGCACTCTTCTTCAAGACCAGACTGGACTGAAATGTCTGACAAGGTGGAGATCGAAGCCCGAGAACTTGTCAAATCGTTTGCCGGCATCCGCGCCCTTGACCATGTTGACATCGCGGTTCCCAGGGGAGAACTTTGTGGAGTCGTGGGCGCCGACGGTGCAGGAAAGACGACCCTACTCCGCTGCATCGCCGGGCTCTATCGCGCCGACGGCGGAAGCGTGCTTCCGGGCCGAAAAGGCAGAAACGAGGTGGGATTTTCCCCCCAAGGCTTCCACATGTACCCAGATCTGACCGTCAATGAAAACATCGAGTTCTTCGGCTCGGTCTATGGCCTCGACAAAAAAACCCTCTCAGAGCGAAGCGACGAACTCCTCCACTTTGCCGACCTCACCGAGCATCGCAACCGCCTCGCAGGCAACCTCTCCGGCGGCATGCAGCAGAAACTCACGCTGGCATGTTCGGTCTTGCATCGACCTCCGATCCTGCTCCTCGACGAGCCCACCACGGGCGTCGATCCCATTTCTCGCCGGGAGTTCTGGCGACTCATCGAAGTTCTTCACACCGCAGGAACAACCATCATGCTCGCTAGTGCATACTTCGACGAAGTAGAACGTTGTCAACACGTCGTATTCTTGCATGAAGGCCGCGTCCTCGCCGACGGAACCGTAGACCACCTAACACCGGGGGGCATGGATTTGGAGACGGCGTTTCGCAATCGCATGTCCGAGGACGCAATCTTGCCGGGCAAGGTTGGGTTTACAAGGTGAGCGTCGCAATCACTACCTCAAAGCTCGGCAAGAAGTTCGGCGACGAGATGGCAGTGTCGGAAGTAACCCTTGAAGTGAACACTGGAGAGGTCTACGGTCTAATCGGACCCAATGGCGCAGGCAAGACCACGTTAATTCGCATGCTATGTGGCCTTTTCATCCCGAGCTTCGGAAAGGGTACCGTGCTGGGTTTTGACATCGAACGCGATCGGGCACGCATCCGTGAACGTATCGGCTATATGTCTCAAGGCTTTGGACTATATAGCGATCTCTCCGTCGATGACAATCTGCGCTTTTATGCCGACATTTATGGAGTTCGAGATACTGAATATGTCGATTCGGTCAGGAGTCGGCTCGGACTCCAAGACGTCTCCGGACAGGTAGTAGGCAATCTCTCCACCGGAGCTCGCCAGAGAAGTGCTCTCGCGGCAGCACTTGTGCACCGTCCCGAGCTGGTCGTCCTTGACGAACCCACCAGTGGCGTCGATCCGGTTGCGCGCGACAGCATCTGGCAACTGGTAGGCGAACTCGCCAGCGAAGGCGTAACCGCATTGGTTACTACCCACGTGATGCCCGAAGCACAACGCTGTGACCGATTGGCACTTCTAAGCGAAGGCCGGCTCGTAGCGACAGGAACGCCCGAGGAATTGATTAGTCGCAGTGGACTCACCGTAGCCGCTGTCGACGCCGCCCCATGGCGCGAAGCTTTCGCAATTCTGCAGCGCCAGTGGCCCGAAGCGGCCCTCTACGGTACTCGCATTCATATTCCCTTCTCAGGAGGCGGCGCTGAGGAACAGGCCATTCGAGAAGCTCTCCGGGGACTTGAGCTACGTTCGCTCACCTGGCAGAGGCCCACCATGGAAGACGCCTTCATTGCCTTGGCGAGTACACGAGCGTCACAATAAGGGGACCCCATTGCACCGCCGGGAAGGATCACCGAACGCGATCGCTGCCACGCGAAACGAAATAGCAGTTTCTCCAGGTGTACTCGAAGCACTTTTCCGCGAATATGGCGCGTATCGACTAACTGCAGCGAAATTTGATATCAGCGACACCACGACGCTGGGCCACCGCGGAAAGCACCCCAGCTATCCGGTGCTGGGCATTACCAGAACCTGACCAAGGTACTCTGATCCATCCATAGTTGCCGAACTTTTTTTGAGACCCCTCGGCAAATCCGCTTGGATTCCCGTGCATGGACTCGAAGCAATTGCTAACATCGCCATCAGCGGCCCGAAAAGAAATTATCGCGCTTAGCAGACTTGAAGGTGGGTGCTCCATGAAGAGTTCCTTTGTGCGACGGTTCGCAGTCGTCGCAGGTAGCGTAGTTCTCGCATCCTTTTGAGCGTCGCTCTGTCGAGCGGAGTTGCCAGCGCAGTAAAGACAAGAGACCCACAGGCAACAGCAGCATTGAGCTCATCATCGCTGGGTTCTGTTTCCAATCTCACTCTGCTGCGGATTGGCACCCGCAATGTCACCCAGCTCGCGGCTGACTTGAGACCGGTGCAGCTGAACAAGACCAGCGAGCAGATCCTCCTCGGTGACGGCCAGTCCATTACTCGCAACAGTGCCGGTTCTGGTATTGCCCCTTCGGCACCCACCAACTTCCCCGTCGCCGCACCATCTTCCAAGCCGGGCGGCGGCAGCTCTGCCACGAGTGGCTTCATGGGTATCACCGGCAGCCAACAAGCCACGGCAAACAATGCCTACGACCTCGAGCCCCCGGATCAGGGTCTCTGTTCCAACGGGACTTACGTGGTCGAAGTGGTCAACAACGCCTATGCCGTATACTCCACAACTGGCCAGTCTCTGCCGGGACCTCTCCCGACCACTTCGCTCTTTGGCGTGCCCAGCGAGAACGCCGGGAGCTTTTTGTCTGACCCGCATTGCTATTTTGACGAGAACACCAACCGGTGGTTCGTGGTGGAACTGTCCATCCCCAACTTCTTCTCGGCTCATGTTCATGCCTCGAAGTCCTACGAGCTGATCGCAGTTAGCAACACTTCGGATCCGACCGGGAGCTTCACCACCTTTGCTATCGACTCGACCGATCCCAGTGACCCGGGTTGCCCTTGCTTTGGCGACTATCCGATGATCGGAGCCGACGCCAATGGCTTTTACCTCACCACCAACGAGTTTTCCATCTACAAGTCCAACTTCAACGGAGTACAGCTCTATGCGATGTCAAAGCCCGAACTCGCAGCAGCCGCTGATGGGGTGGGCAATGCCCCCACCGTGGTTCACTTCTCTGCTCTTGCCTCACCCTTCCCTGGCGAGAGTGTCGGGGAGACCTATCATCTCTCACCAGCGCTGACTCCCGCCGGAGGCAAATACGATAGCTTGTTGGGGGGCACCGAGTACTTCACCATGTCGGATGCCTTTCCAGTTAGCTCTGATCTTCTTGCCACTTACGCCATGACAAATACCTCGTCGCTCGCTTCGAGCACTCCTTCGGTAACTTTGAGTTCTACTCTGGTG
>JAKASN010000017.1 GCA_021819025.1 Actinomycetes bacterium
TTCTTCGAGTTTGTCGCCTTCGCAGGCGATGTCGCCGGCGTCATAGAGAGCTACGTCACTATGCAGAGCAAGTCCGCCGAGTTGCCCTCGTATCGCGTTGGGACCCGCCTTGGCACCCGAGCGCCCTAAGTTTCGAATCACTCCTGCGTCGCAGGCAAACCCAATAAGTACTTTCCCGGGCGCTTGGGGGTGCTGGGCATCATAGGCGGTTGCGCTTTGATGGATCCTGAGCGCATCGGGAGCCTCTTTGGCGTCGTCGCGTCCGCGAAGAGGAGGATGTTCAGGAGATATGCGCATGAATGAAGTCGCCCCCGCAGACTCGGGCCCAGAGCGGGCTCATTCCGATGTGATAGCTAAGTTCGGCCGGATGGGATATCTCCCAAATGGCGAGATCTGCCCTTGTGGCAATGGCTATTTCGCCGCGGTCGCCTAAGCCCAGTGCTGCGGCAGCGTGGGTGGTGGTGCCGCGGAGCGCCTCGGCGGGACTAAGTCCAAAAAGGATGCAAGCCATGTTCATGGCGAGCAATATCGACTCCAGAGGGCTTGTTCCCGGATTGTGGTCGGTGGCGAGCGCGATGCGAACTCCTGCGGCGCGCAACTTTGCAATCGGTGGCGGAGTGGTGTCGCCGAGAAAGTAATAGGCGCCCGGTAGTACCACTGCAACAACCTGAGATCCGCTTAGAGCCCGAATCGACGCATCGCTGAGGTGCTCGAGGTGATCAACCGAGAGTGCGTTGTAGCTCACCAGCATTGCGGCGGCACTATTGTCGCCGAGCTGGTCGAGGTGCGCCTTGATGGGCAGCCCCAAACGCGTTGCGGCATCAAAGTATCCGCCCAGCTCTTTGGCGTCGAAGGCGACGCCTTCACAGAACGCATCTACCATGTCGATGAGTCCGAGTCGCGCCAACTCGGGCATCATCACCCAAGAGGCATACTTTAGATACCCTTTTTTGTCACCGGAGAACTCCGGCGCTAGCGCGTGTGCCCCGAGAAAGGTGGTTCTGACCTCCACGCCGGAGGTACCTGAAATCGAGCGCGCCACGCGCAGCATCTTTTCTTCGGTGGCAAGATCCAATCCATAGCCCGACTTTATCTCTACCGTGGTAACTCCTGCTGCGGCCATGCGAACCAAGCGCGCACGTGCATGCTTGGCTAGGGCGGCGGCGCTTGCCTGCCTGGTTGCTTGAACCGTCGAGGAGATCCCACCACCGCTTGTGGCAATTTCTCGATAGGTCTTGCCCTTTAGGCGCGCCTCAAAGTCTTCGACCCGACTTCCTCCGTAGATGAGATGGGTGTGGCAGTCGATGAGCCCCGGGGTAACTACTCGTCCCCCTAAGTCGACGACCTCGAATTCTGCGCGGTCGCTAGCCGTGGCGCTTTTGTTCCCGAAAGCGGCAATGCGGCCGTCGCGGATGTCAATAGTTGCCTTAGGGGTAATCTCGAAAGTCCCGCCGGGAGTGGTGTTGACAATGGTGGCATTGCGTAAAAGCAATGCGGACTTTTTCGCCATCACGAGTTGCGTATCATGGGGAGATTGATGCCGGCGTCCTTAGCGGTGGAGATCGCCAAGGGATATCCAGCGTCCGCGTGGCGCATCACTCCGGTGGCGGGGTCGTTGAAGAGCACGCGGCGGAGGCGCTCGTCGGTCTCGTGTCTCCCGTCGCAGACGATGACCACTCCTGAGTGTTGCGAAAAGCCGATTCCCACTCCGCCGCCGTGGTGCATCGATACCCAAGTTGCACCTCCGGCAACATTGAGCATGGCATTGAGAAGTGGCCAGTCAGCTACCGCGTCGGAGCCGTCGGCCATGGACTCGGTTTCGCGGTTCGGGCTGGCGACAGAACCAGTGTCGAGGTGGTCGCGTCCGATTACGATGGGCGCGGCAAGCTCGCCGTTGCGGACCATTTCATTGAATGCCAGACCCAAGCGGTAACGGTCGTGAACGCCCACCCAGCAGATGCGAGCCGGGAGGCCCTGAAATTCGATGCGTTCGCGAGCCATGTCGAGCCAATTGTGGAGATGCGGGTCGTCGGGAATGAGCTCCTTTACCTTGGCGTCGGTCTTGTAGATGTCAGTAGCATCGCCCGAGAGCGCTACCCAGCGAAATGGCCCGTAGCCTTGGCAAAAGAGTGGCCGAATGTAGGCGGGAACAAATCCGGGAAAGTCGAAGGCGCGTTTTACCCCCATCTCCGAGGCCATCTGGCGAATATTGTTTCCATAGTCGAAGGTCGGGATTCCCTGGTCAGCGAATTTGAGCATGTAGCTGACTTGTCGGGCCATGGAGGCTTTTGCAGCCGCTATCACTCCCACCGGATCGTCGAGCTGGTCTCGTTTCCACCGCTCGATGCTCCAACCAGCGGGAAGGTATCCGTGTAGCGGGTCGTGAGCACTGGTTTGATCGGTTACCACATCGGGACGGATCCCAGCGGAGAAGATTTCGGCGTAGAGTTCGGCGGCGTTGCCGACGAGTCCGACCGAGATCGCCCGCCTTTCCTGGGCGGCCCGATCAAGCATCTCCATCGCTTCATCGAGCGATTCGGCTTTGGTATCGAGATAGCGACTTGCAATGCGCATATCAATGCGGGATGGGTCGCATTCGATCGCGAGCATCGAGAAGCCCGCCATCGTCGCTGCGAGTGGTTGAGCGCCGCCCATACCCCCGAGGCCCGCGGTGAGTATCCACTTCCCGGTAGGATCTCCCCCAAAGTGCAAATTGGCAATGGAATAGAAAGTCTCATAAGTGCCCTGGACGATGCCCTGGCTACCGATGTAGATCCAAGACCCAGCAGTCATCTGTCCGTACATCATGAGACCGGCGCGATCAAGCTCTTCAAAGTGCTCCCAGGTCGCCCAGTGGCCGACGAGATTGGAATTGGCAATGAGGACTCTCGGGGCGTTCTCGTGAGTCTCAAAGACCCCCACCGGCTTGCCACTTTGCACCAGAAGAGTTTCGTTGGCTTCGAGGTCTCGAAGCGATGCCAATATTTGGTCGTAGCACTCCCAATTTCTTGCGGCTCGGCCGATCCCGCCGTAGACGACCAACTCCGCGGGATGTTCTGCGACTTCGGGGTCGAGATTGTTCTGAATCATTCGATACGCGGCCTCGGTGAGCCAGCTCTTACAGGTAAGGGTGCTTCCGCGCGGAGCGGAGATGTGACGAGTGGGATCGTAACGAGACGATGCGGCGCGCTTTGAATTTACCAAGTGCTCCATAGCTATTTTTCTCCTTGCCGGGTTTGGGCGGTTGGTGTTGGCCTCTTAGAAGCTGCCGCTGAACTCGAAGCGGCTTGCCGGGTGATAAAGCTCGACGACGGTAACTGGGGTGTCGAAGGAAAATGTCCGGCGCCGCAGTACCAGCACCGGTGCACCAGTTTCGAGTTCAAGCGCCGAGGCGACTACTGGGCTGGAGTTCTCGGCTCGTATCCGGTATTCGACTTTTTGTAGCGGTGCGGCGCTGAGGAGGTATTCGGTAGGGGTGATTTCGGATAGGTCTTGTGCGAGATATTCCGGAACCGCCCCGGGATTGACCCATCGATACTCCAATTGGATGGCCTGCTCGTTTTCGTAGTGGAGCATCTGAGTATGAAAGACTCGAGCATTTCGCTCCCCACCAAGCTCGTCAGAGATAACTTCGCTCGGAATCACCTCTCCGTTGAAGAGTACTTTGGCTCGATGGATGTGGCCGCGCGAGGCAACATCTCGATTAATACTCCGAATCTCGACCACCGTGGAGTCGTAGCGAGTTGGAGCGACGAAGGTTCCCGATCCTTTGACGCGCCTTAGCACGCCTTGATGCACTAAATCCACTACGGCACGATTAGCGGTCATCCTTGCCACGCCGAATTGCTTGGCGAGAAGGTTCTCCGAAGGGATCCTCTTTCCTTCGCTGAGCTCGCCAGAGGCGATCTCTTCACGCAGATAAGCCTTAATCTGTTCGTAGGCCGGGGCTGGTTTCAAGGTGGTGGTCATTGCGCATTGCCCAATGAGGGAAGGCCGATCGGAGCATAAGCGGCGATTTGCCCAGAGCTAACCAACTCGATGACGCTCTGAATATCGGGTGCGAGGTAGTGATCGATGTCGTAATGAGGGACGTGGGTTCGTATCAATTGCACCACCGGTGCCAAGGAGGGACTGGTGAGATAAGGCTGGCGAAGGTCGATTCCTTGGGCGGCAGCAAGAAGTTCGATGGCAATGATGCCGGCCACGTTTGCGCAAATGTCGGTGAGTTTGCGCGCCGCGAAGGTGGCCATGGAGACGTGGTCCTCCTGATTTGCCGAGGTAGGGAGAGAGTCGATTGACGCCGGATGCGCAAGAGTCTTATTCTCAGATGCCAGAGCCGCTGCGGTCACGTGGGCAATCATGAATCCTGAGTTGACGCCGCCGTCTCTCACTAAAAACGGGGGGAGGCCGCTCAGGGAAGAGTCGATGAGCAGCGCAATACGGCGTTCGGCGAGCGCCCCGATCTCGGCTGCTGCGATTGCAAGAGTGTCGGCGGCAAACGCCACTGGCTCGGCGTGGAAATTCCCTCCCGAGAGCACTTCCAAGGTGTCCGGGAAGACCAGAGGGTTGTCTGACACCGCATTTGCTTCGATGACGAGGGTGTTCGCAGCATTTCGAATCAAATCGAGGCAAGCACCCATTACTTGGGGCTGGCAGCGCAGGCTATAGGGGTCCTGCACTTTTTCACAATCTTGATGGGAGACCGTGATCCCGGAGTCTTTGAGCAAGCTGCGATAAGCCGCGGCGGCATCTATTTGGCCCGGGTGGCCACGTAGTTGGTGAATGCGCGGATCAAATGGAGTGATGGATCCTGCCGCGGCATCGACCGAAAGTGAGCCCGAGACAATGCCACTTCGCCAAAGGTCTTCAATGGCAAAGAGGTTTCGTAGTGCCAATGCCGTAGACGCTTGTGTTCCATTTAGTAGGGCAAGGCCTTCCTTGGGATGCAAGACCATTGTTTTGAGTCCCGCGGCCGCCAAGCCGGCTTGGGCGGTGGCGCGCTCGCCCTGGATGTTCACTTCTCCCACTCCGATGAGGATCGTGGCCATATGCGCCAGTGGTGCGAGGTCGCCGGATGCGCCCACGGATCCTTTGGAGGGTATTACTGGAAGGACGTCATTATTCAGTAGAGCGATGAGAGCTTCGACAAGTTCCAAGCTGACGCCGGAATGCCCCCGAGCGAGGCTGGCAATCTTGAGGAGTAAGAGGAGCCGGACCACTTCGGGAGCGAATGGTTCGCCGATTCCTACCGCGTGTGATAGGACGAGGTTCTTTTGAAGTAGCTCTAGCTGTTCGCGTGGGATATGGGTGTTGGCGAGCCGCCCGAAGCCGGTGTTGACCCCATAGGCGGGTTCTCCCCGTTCTGCAATTGACGCGACGGCTTCGGCCCCTCTGGTAATGGCATCTCTGCAACTTGGGTCGAGCTCGACGCTCTGGCGCTTTTCGGCCATGGAGCGAAGATCACCAAGTGTAAGCCTGCCGGGAGTTATGGTAATCAATTAGAAATCCTGTCTATACAAGTTTGAGCCAGAATATCAGAGAGAAGTTGTATAGTCAAGTTAAAATGCGAAATTTGTTTTTGCCGTGCAATCGCCACCCACGTGACCCGGCATGCCGTGGGGATTTCGCCTCTTGCCAGCAAGAACTTTCCCGAGGTCCCAAAGTTTCAGGAGCTGGCCATGTCGCACGCGGAGAGATCTCGGTTTGACAAGCCGTTGGCCACGAAGGACTATCGGGGGGGAGAGATTCCTAAAGACAAGGACGGTTTTGCTAGTGGGGAAGGCACACCTGGATCAAAGTGATACTAAGAGGCGATCCCGCGCACTTGTGGTCAGTTCTATAACCACCGCTGCACTTACCTACGCGCTCGTTGGGCTCGGTAGCACGGTTCGCGTTACCGATTCGGGTATGGGATGCCCCTCCTGGCCGCTCTGCTATGGGCAACTTGGACCGATCTTTCACGTACACCCGATTCTTGAGGAGAGCCACCGCTACTTGGCGTCCCTCGTGACTGTCGCCGCGTTTGTGACTCTCGTACTTGCGTTGCGCCTCAATGAAGCCCATCCCGTCAAGTTGAGCGCCAAAATTACTGCCGCGCTCGTGGTCTTTCAAGTTCTCTTGGGCGGTCTCACGGTTTTGGCGAGGAATGCTCCATGGACCGTAGCGCTCCATCTCATCACTGGATTGGTGTTTTTGGCAGCAACCACTACCACTGCGACACTGGTTGTTTTAGGCAAGACATTTTCGGGTCTTTCTCCGCTCGCGCGTGGTTGGGGTCTTGGGTCACTGGGTGCGACGCTGCTCCTGCTTTTCAGCGGATCGCTGGTGGTCGGCTCGGGAGCCGGTGCGGCATGTCCGACTTGGCCAGTCTGTTTTGCCAATGGCCCGGCGCGGCTCACCGCTGTCGCGCTTTTTCACCGAGTGGTGATGGGCGCCGCCGGGCTGACTATTGTCGCCTTTATTGCCAAGGGTTGGAGGGGGTCGTCCCAACCCTGGAAGATCCGCTCGAAATGGCTTGTCGGCGCGGTCTTCGCGGTGGCACTAGTGGGGGCTGGAGTCGCACTTTCGCGTTCCAATCCGGCCTGGGCCGATGTGCACCTCGCCGCAGCTGCTGCACTTTGGGTGCTTTTGGTAATTCAAGTCATCACCCACGCTGTGGTCCCCTCGGACTCCACGCTATGAGGGTCGCCAATTGAGACGATAGGACGAGTTGGGCTTTCTCTTTTCGCCTAAGCCAAGGGGCTTCTTTGCGCACTGTTGCTTTCTCCGTCGCTTTTCCAAGCGATCTGCATTGGCGCTTAGGGCTTCGCCCGACACCGGGATGGCTGTAACGGCGTTGGGACGTCAAACTGAACTTCTCGAGGACCTTCTCGATTGGGACTCGCGCGTCGCCCAGGCGCTTGGAGAGTGCTTGTATAGGACTCTGGCGTGCGGCTTTGCGTCGGCTTATGCGCCCTGGGCGTGGAGTTTGCCGTATCTATCACCGCGCAGATCCTTGGCAAAAGTTGGAACTGTCGATGCGCCGCGGAGCTCCTTTGCTTGCGAGGAGGCACCTATTGTTTGGAGGTCTGGCATCTGGTAGGTGCTGGTGGGCATTTTGTTTCCGCAGGCAATTTATCGAGAACTAGTTACCTGGGCGTCACGCTGCTATGGCCGGTGATGTGGCACTGTTTTACGCTCTAGGACCACAGCGACCCTCGGAGCGGGGGAGATCCGCCAATGGCATCTTCAGGACCACTTGGCATCGGTAAGCCTGGCGCAGTTTTTGATCGAGCACGCTCAGCGTCTTGATGAAGCTAGAGCGCGCAGCACCGCCTCTAGGTCGTTGAAGTCGTTGTAGAGATGGAACGAGAGTCGTAACTTTCCATCTCGAAAAGCGGCCACGACGCCACTTTGCTCAAGGATCTCTGGGGTGACGTCGGTGGGGATACTCACGATCGCTGAGTTTTGTGGCGGGATTCCCATGGCCTCGCAGAAGGTCTGGGTGAGTTCGAGGTTATGCGCATAAATCGCCTGTGTCCCGATTTGGTCAAGGAGATCCATCGCTTGGGCAGCGGCTACGCTACCGAGCCAGGCCGGTGAAACTTGGTAGGCTCGGGCATCGCTAGCGAGCCGTAGCGGTGGCCCGTACACCGTGCTCCAGGGGTCCTCGCCCGAGTACCAGCCGGCAAAGATCGGACGTACCCAGCTCTGCGAATTGGGGTTGATCGCGAAGAATCCCGTGCCGCGAGGTGAGCAAAGCCACTTGTAAGCCCCAGCCGCGATGACATCGAAATCCCCGCCATGGATTGGAAGCCAACCCGCCGCCTGTGTCACATCTAGGTAGGTGCGTACGCCGAGGTTTCGACACGTTGTGGAGAGAGCATCCAGGTCAATGACTCGGCCGTCAGCAGACTGTACCGCGCTCACCGCGACGAGCGATGTATCCTGCGTGATCGCTTCGGTAAGGCGCTCGAGCGGCACCGCAGTCACCCTGAGGCGGCTGTCTCGATGGCCTACGAGAAAGGGAAAAAGAACTGAGGTAAAGTCCTCTTCGGCAACGAGTACCTGACTCCCCGGTTCCAGGCTTGATGCGACCATTCCGGCTGCAACGGACGCTTGTCCGACGATCCCGACGGTGCTAAGTTCAACTTGGGTCAGGTGCGCAAAGGCGGCTCGCGATCGGTCCACTGCGCTATCGAACGCGGCGACGTCGCCTTCGCCGCGACTCCACATCTCGACAGCGCGTGTGAGGGCCTCTACCGCTCTTTTTGGCGGGACGCCGACGGTGGCGGTATTCAAGAAGTGGTTTCGCTGGGCGAAGTCCTCGCGATGATTGGCGATCTTCGCGCTCGCCGAAAGGACAGCTGTGTTATCAGGCAGTTCTGCGTCCATCGACTATCCGAGCGCCGAGGCAAGTACCGAAGCAATCGTCGCAGGCGATTGTGCCATGGTGGTCTTCGCGGCTGGAGATAGAGTAGAAACCGCCCCGCCGAAGCTGGAGAAGGTGACCTTGATGGCGACGCTTGGCGACGCTGACGACGACGCTCCTTTGATTGCGAGCGGGCCAGAGAGAGTGATTTCGCGGATTAGCCCCGCCGAATCGACCCATACTTGTAGCGTCGCGTGGGGCGAATCGATGAGCGCGCTAGCACTGCCGCCGGAAGTGAGTTCGCGGGGCGTGCCATCGGCGGCGATATTAGCGGAGAACTCCGTCGCTGGGGCCCCATCGATGGTAGCACTTGATCCTCCGGCGAAGCGCGAGAGTTTGCTGTGTGCAAGGAGCCAGAGAAATGATGCAGGGTCTGTTGCGATCCCTACCGCAAATTCGGCAGGGTTATTGCTGGCGGCGATGGATTGAAGCAACCCGTCGTAGTTCACCGAGACCCATTTGATTCCCGTCGGCACTAAGGCGGCGAGGCTCGAGGGT
The DNA here is from genome assembly GCA_021819025.1 of Actinomycetes bacterium. Lineage (GTDB taxonomy): Bacteria > Actinomycetota > Acidimicrobiia > Acidimicrobiales > Acidimicrobiaceae > Acidithrix. The sequence goes on from JAKASN010000017.1 coordinate 8,909, forward strand.
ACCGTAATGAACTCGGTCGATCCGATGCCGATAATGGGGAGAGATTCGGCGATCGGAGAGGTCACGGTCATGGTAAGCCGTGAGGTTCCGGTGGTACCGGGATGTGTTTGAGCTCCGCTAACGCGAAGTGCGATCTCTTGCGAACCAGGCACCTTCATGGCAAGGGTGAGTGCGACCACCTCGGACGTTTGCGCCTGGGTCCTTGTTGTGGCAGAAGATATCGCCTTAGAGATTGTGGCAGCGCTGCTGCTAGACGTGGATCGGGGTGTGCTAGCGCCACAGGCTGAAGTTATCGATCCGATTACCAATAGCGAGATTGGCAAAGTCGAGTTCGGCCCGGGTTTCTTCGTCGTAGGCTTCGTCCCATGGCGACCCGATTTCATCAGCTTCCACCTTCCCATGAGCGCAAATATGGATTTGAGCATATCAATTCCAGCTCGAAGTATGTTTCACTTGCAAACTTGGCGTTGAGACATCTTCCCTAAGGTGACGTGATATGGTGGATATCTCCAGACAGACGCTGGGTCGGAGGCTGTTGTTAGGTCCTCGAGACGGCTAAGCCTTTTGGGAGAATGGACACAATATTCCCGGAGGCACAAGTTGATTTCACCCACCCAGCGATGATCCCTAGCCGGGATATTTACCAAGGCAGTCCCTAGCGTATTGGCGCCCGGGACCAAAGAACACTCAAGGTCTCCCATGCGCAAAGAATAATTTCGGTTTGTCGCGCCTTCCTTGCAGTTAAGGCGGTTACTTTGTCGATCGCGCGATGAAGATCTCCGTGAAGTATGGTATTGTCACCTGCTCTTTGTCGTAGGCATGGTTTTTTAGTAACTCCAGAGCGCTCTCGATCGTTTTTGTTCGGGTGGCTTCTTCGAGCGTCGAGACGTGGCTGAAGCTCGCTACGAGGTCGCGCGCGGCCTCTAGAGAGATGACGTGGTCGAGACCAGAAGTGAAGCGATCGAAAGGCCCGAAATAGCCGCTCTGGGAGATCTCTGCGGCGATATCGAACCCCACGGATTCCACGACATGCGCTCTAGTGATTCGGTCGAACTCTCGCACCCAGTCGATGCTGAGGTCGCGCCGGTTCCAGATCATGGCCAGTCGACCGCCGCGTTGAAGTACTCGTTGCAAATCAGGCACCGCGAGATCGAGCTTGAACCAATGAACCGCTTGTCCCGCGATGGCAGTGGTAAAGGTGTTCTCCGCAAATGGGAGTTGCTCGGCCCTCGCAGCGAGGCACGCGACCGCGGGGTGCCCTCGCTCTAGTTCCCTAAGCATCTTGAGCGAGATGTCCGTGGCGAGGAGCTGTTGGGGCGCCAAGTCCAAGATGGTGTCGGTCAATAGGCCTGTGCCAGCGCCAAGCTCAAGGACGATATCTTCGGCATCAATCGCATGCGCTACGGCATCGCGGGGATATTTCGGGCGTGAACGGGCATATTGTCCTGCTACTTTGCCAAAACTTGTGCCAAGTAGCTCGCGTCGGTCGTCATGGTCCTCGGGTTGATCAGCCATTCCTTAGACAATAGCCCGCCACGGTGAGAGGGATCGATTGGCACGCTTGGGGCCCTGCTTGTTTCGATGCGCGACACTGCTATGCGAGTTCGCCGATGTCGTTTGAGACAGCGTTGATGTCATCGTTGACTTTGGTTCCGGTGTCTTGAGCCGCTGCGGCGTCGTTGGACGAACCCGTGGCTATCGCCGCCAAGCATTCGCCCGCAAAGGTGTGCGAGTCCGATACCGTCGCTGCCCAGTCTTTGGCAAGCGGATTCGATTTGGGCAAGGGCTGGCGAAGCATCGACGAAGTGTCGAGCTCAAGCTTGGTGCACTCGGTCTTTGCGGTTTTGGAGTTGCCAGCACTGAGAGCGTTGGCAGAACCTTGGAAGTCGCTTTGAAGCTTTTGGACGTCCGCCATTCCGTAGCTGGTGATCCAGTAGGCGACGTTGACCGCTTGATTTGCTGCACTTTGTCCCGAGGATCCGCATGACGATGTTGTGGCTGCGAGTCCGAATGCTCCAAGGGCGATAGCTCCGCTACTCGTGAGCCGAGCCAGCCATTGCATAGGTGTCATCTGACCAAGATAGCCGATGGGTCGAGTGATTTGGAGGGAGATGGTCAGGTTGGGGAGCGCTTTTGGGATGGATGGATGGATGTTCGTGCCGAGCTCGCTACAAAGATGCGAAGCAAATTGGCCTCTCCTGGTTAGAAGCGCGAAGGTGATTGCCAAGATGGCCTGGCCATGATGTTTGTACTTGGATGCCCAGCAGCTTGCTGTCATCGAAGATTATTAAATCGCTGGCGATAACTGCGGCACCAGTTGAGAAGAGGCAGGCGAACTTCGAAGGCTTGAGGGAGTCGAGAGTGGAAACTTCTATGCCCCAATGTTTGGAATATAAAGTACTGACAAGGCAAATGGTCATTGGCAGCCCGATGGAAGGCTGTAACGCCGAGGGTAGGCGATAATTGCCGAAGGTTACGCTCGGCGGATTCACAACTACCTCAGCTGTCGATATTATGTTTTGAGCTGTGTTAAGTTAGTTCGGGCTCAGTTACGCGACGCTGCCATTCGCGCACCTGACGTTTTAATAGCCGAGACGCCAGATCAGATCGGGGAGAAAAATCCGGGATACCGAAGCGCATGAACCTGCGTCGCGCGCGGAATTACGCGTGTCTCTCTTAGTTTTGCGCCCTTTCGTCTTTCTTACAGGTGCTGCTGTGATGGCGGTGGAGTTCAGTGCGCAAAGGCTTCTGGAGCCTTTTTTCGGCAATTCCGAACTTGTGTGGGCGACGTTGATCGGTCTCATCTTGTTGGCACTCTCAGCTGGGTATGCGATCGGGGGGAGGCTAGCTGACCGGTGGCCCGTTCCCACCGGTCTTGGCGCACTAAGCCTTGGTTCCGGGATTTTCGTCGCGCTGTTGCCCGCGATGGCGCGGCCCTTTCTCACTG
>JAKASN010000018.1 GCA_021819025.1 Actinomycetes bacterium
TCCGATCTACGATATCGTCAGCGGCCTCTTGCCATCCCAGGTGCTCAAACATCATCACGCCGGAGAGGATCACCGATCCGGGATTAACCTTATCCAAGCCCGCGTACTTAGGCGCGGTGCCATGTGTCGCCTCAAAAATCCCGTGCCCAGTTACGTAATTGATATTTCCCCCCGGAGCAATCCCTATCCCCCCGACTTGGGCGGCAAGAGCATCCGAGAGAAAGTCCCCGTTCAAATTCATTGTGGCAATCACGTCGAACTCGTCGGGACGCGTCAGTACCTGCTGAAGGGTGATATCCGCAATGGCATCTTTAACCAAAAGCCGATCCCCAGGATTGCCCCCACAATCATCCCAGCTCACAGCGCGATCGGCAAACTCATCGCGAACGACTTCATATCCCCAGTTCATGAAGGCACCTTCGGTGTATTTCATGATGTTGCCCTTGTGGACGAAGGTCACGTTTCGCCTTTGGCGCTTAAGGGCATATTCAATTGCTGCACGCACCAGCCGCTTGGAGCCCGTTTCAGAGATTGGCTTAACCCCGATACCAGAATCGAGACGAATCTGCCAGCCAAACTCTTCGCGTAGGAACTCCAAGAGCCTCCGCGCATTCGGCGAGCCTTCTTCAAATTCGTATCCCGCATAGACGTCTTCGGTGTTCTCACGAAAGATCACCATGTCAACCTTCTCGGGATGCAGCACCGGCGAAGGAACCCCTTCGAACCAGCGGACTGGCCTCAGGCAAACATAGAGGTCCAAGATTTGTCGCAGCGCCACATTCAAGGAGCGAATTCCACCACCGATCGGCGTGGTCAGGGGTCCTTTAATCCCAATCAAGTGATCGCGAAAGTCCGTTACCGTCTCCTCGGGAAGCCAGTTTCCAGTCTCTTTGAAAGCCTTTTCGCCCGCCAACACTTCTTTCCACGAAATCGTCTTACCATGCTTCTTTGCCGCGGCGTCCAAGACCAACTTGGCCGCGGGCCAGATGTCGACACCGGTGCCGTCACCTTCGATGAAGGGGATAATCGGCTCATTCGGAACGTTGAGCACCCCATTTGGGGACATTGTTATTTTCTCTGCCATAGAGGGCGATATTAGTGCCAAAACTCTCGCAGCACTAAACCGAAGAAGTCAGGAAGTCTCGGAATGTTAGTTGCCATCGCCAAATAGTGACCGGTAAATCGCAATGGTCGTTTCGGCTCGATTCATGGTATAGACATGGATACCCACCGCCTCGCCTTCCAGTACTTCGGCGGCAAGCTCTATTGCGATCTGGGTTCCTTCAGCAACAAAACTTGCCGGGTCGTCCTCGAAACGTGCGAGGCGCGTCGATATCCGCTCGGGGATCGAGGTACCCGACAACTCCGCCATGCGCTTTAAAGTGGAGAGGCTCGTCGGCGCCATGATCCCAGGTATGACGGGTTTCACAACGCCGCGACGATCCAACTCGTCGCGCAAGCGAAAAAACTGCTCCGCAGTGTAAAAGAACTGCGTGATGGCAAAGTCGGCTACTTCAAGCTTGGCAGCGAGAAAGTCCATATCCACCGAGTAGCTCTTCGAATCGGGGTGACCTTCGGGATGCGCGGCAACTCCCACGCACATTCCATAAGATTCCGTGGCAAGCCGCGCGAGATCGACGGCATTTTTTAACTCGCCCGCCGCGAGACCCGAAGGCGCATCAAGCGGCGGATCACCGCGCAAGGCGAGCAAGTTCTCAATTCCCTCTCCAACGTAGCGAGCGAGGATATACTCGAGATCCGCTCTGGTATGCGCCGCAGTCACCAGGTGCGCTACTGGCACGAGGCCGAAGTTGCGGTGGAGGTTAACCACCAATTCGTGAGTGAATTCTCGCGTCGACCCGCCTGCCCCGTAGGTAATCGAGGCAAAGTCGAGTGTATAGTGCGAGAGCTCGCCCAGGGCGTGCAAGAGCCGCTCTTCGCTGGCCGGCGAACGCGGCGGCCAAAGTTCTACCGAAAAGAGCGGGCGCTTCCTCTTGGCAATTAGCTCATCAACCCGCACTAACGAGCTCGCTGCGAATCTTCGCCGCTCGAACGGCATTGACCAAGAGCATCGCACGTGTCATTGGGCCGACGCCCCCAACGGTAGGGGTAATCGCGCTCGCCACGCCTGAGACCGAAGCGTCAATGTCCGAAGCTAGCTTGCCCGCGACAAAAGGTGTCCCTGCCCCCACCACCACGGCCCCCGGCTTGACCATATCCGCGGTGATCAAGTTCGCAGAACCCACCGCCGAAATGACGATATCACCTTGGCGGGTGATCTCGCCAAGATCCGCCGAACCGGTGTGGGCGATGGTTACCGTGGCATTGCAGTTAGGGGATTTTGAGGAGAGCAGAAGCGCCAAAGGCCGACCGATCGTCAGGCCACGCCCTACGATTACCACGTGCCGGTGAGCCACTTGCACTTCATAAAAACGCAACAGCTCCACAATCCCTGCGGGCGTGCAGGGGAGGGGTCCTGGTTCGGACATCACCAGCCGTCCCAGGTTCACCGGGTGCAAGCCATCGACGTCTTTCTCGGGTGAGATTGCCATAAGCGCATCGAGCTGCGAGAGATGCGACGGCAAGGGAAGCTGCAACAAGATGGAGTCAACCTCGGATGACTCATTGAGGTCGGCAATCACCGCGAGCAACTCCGCCATCGAAGTCTGGGCACCGAGTTGGTGGTGGTACGACACGATACCAACCTCGGCACAGTCCTTGTGCTTCATCGCCACATAACGTCCGCTAGAAGCGTCGTCGCCAACTAGTATTGTTCCCAACCCTACCGAGATACCTTGATCGCCGAGCGCCTCGACTTCAGAGCGAAGACCCTCCTTTACCGCTGCGGCCACGGTATTTCCGTCCAAAATTCGTGCACTCATCGTTTTTCCTATCTTTGGTGCTTTTAATGTTTAAAATGACGCTCTCCGGTAAAGACCATCGCCACCCCGGCTTGGTTCGCCGCTTCGATAACTTCAGAGTCACGAATCGACCCACCCGGAGAGATCACTGCCGACACGCCGGCTTCGGCCAATGCCAAGAGGCCGTCGGGGAATGGGAAGAAGGCATCGGAGGCGCCAACGGCACCTTTTGTCCTCTTCCCGGCCTTGGAGATGGCAATCCGCGCCGAATCGAGTCGATTTTGCTGGCCGGCACCGATTCCGACTGCCATCTCATCGCGCGCCAGCACGATTGCATTTGATGATGTTCTCGCACAAACCGTCCAAGCGACACGGAGGTCGCGCATCTGATCGTCGGTGACTCCCACCCGAGTGACCAACTTCCATTCAGACTCGCTTACCACAAATTTGTCATATTCCTGAAGCAAATATGCCCCCCCAAGACTGCGCAGAGAGCGGGAAGGGATTTCTGGAGGGCTGGCGCTAATTACTCTGGTACTCTTTCGCGCTGCAGCGAGTTGTTCCAAAACACCATCGCCATAACCTGGCGCGATGATGACATCAGCCTTGGGATTAGCGGCGATCTCGTCGGCAAGTTGACCATCGACGATGCGGTTAATGGCGACGATACCTCCAAAGGCCGAGATCGGATCTGACTCAAATGCACGTTGATAGGCGTCCGCAACCGAAACGGCGCTAATGGCTGCTCCACACGGATTGGCATGCTTGACGATGACTGCTGCGGCACTGTCGATGGAGAGTTCGTGCACCAAGCGCCATGCGGCGTCGGCGTCAAACAAGTTGAGGTAGGAGAGTTCCATGCCCGAATGCAAAGTCATTCCTTCAAGCCAACTTGAAGCACCCCGGAGAAAGTAGAGCGCACCCCTCTGATGAGGGTTTTCCCCGTAGCGAAGTAATTTGGCACGGTCAAGATCAAGGTGTAGGCGCTCTGGAAGCGGCTCATTCACATCTTTAACATCGAGCCAGTCGGCGATGAGGCGATCGTAACGCGAGAGATGGTCAAATGCACGCGCCGCGAGTTCGCGTCGCAACGGGGTGGGAACTTCGCCGGTCTTTCTCAGCCACTCCAATACCCTCGAGAAGTCGGAATTCTCGACTACGACTGTAACAGCTTGGTAATTTTTCGCCGCAGCCCTAATCATGGAAGGACCGCCCACATCAATGGTCTCGATCGAGGGCCTGTCAGCAAAGGGATAGAGGTTGCAAACCACGACGTCGATCGGTGCGATGTCGAGGCGTTTCAGGTCATCGAGGTGTTCGGGCTTAGAGCGGTCAGCGAGGATCCCCGCATGTAGCCTGGGGTGCAGAGTCTTGACCCGGCCGTCGAGCATTTCAGCGAATCCGGTAACTTCCTCCACGGTGATATGAGCGATTCCAGCCGCATCCAGAGTGGCCGAGGTCCCGCCACTCGCCACCAGCTCATATCCAAGCTCCGCCAAGGCGGAAGCAAACTCCACGATCCCATCTTTTCGATAGACGGAAAGCAGTGCCCTCATGATTCTCTCCCCTCGTCGATTGCCGCCTCCGCTACCTTAGGAATCGCTTCTGAGCTATCCCGCTGAAACTCAAAGAAATCTCCCTGAGCGCCAGCGGCTACAAATGCAGCAAACCGCGAAAGCGTCGCCGGATAAAGCACTCTCTCTACTTGCTTGATCCGCTCGTGGAGGATCTCCTCGGTGTCCCCAATTTCGATCCTCACCGCCTCCTGGGCAAGTATTGGTCCGGCATCGACGGCCAGGGTGGCGAGATGGACGGTGCAACCCGTAACGCGAACGCCGTAGGCGAGCGCATCGCGCACCGCATGCCAGCCCGCGAACGCCGGAAGCAGCGACGGGTGCGTATTGAGAATACGTCCCGGAAAAGCCTGGTGTACTGGCAACTCCAGCACCGTGCCGTAGCCAGCCATGGCTATCAGCTCTATTCCGCTTTCCTCCAGTTCCCTTGCCACTCTAGCGCTGTAGCCCGTTCTGTCAAACCTCGCCGAGAAGTCGGTCCGATAGCACCTAGAAAGAGCTATCTTGTGACCCGCAGCGAGCTTCTCCGCACCACATGGCCGATCCACCAGTACTAGGGAGATCTCAATCCCCTCTTTGACCATTGCGTCAAGAATGGTACCGCTACCAGATGCAAGTACCGCGATTTTCACGCATCCAGCGTAGAGGGGATCGTGCCAGGCTGTGTCCAAGGTGGCGATATTGCCCCGATTATCTCCGACCAAAGAAGCCGTCCAATCCTTGCACTTGGCCCGACAACTTTGATTCTCTCAGGCCATTTTGTGGACTATCTCGACCATCTTCTCGCCGGCTGCAGTGGGATTAGCGGCCACCACCACCCCTGCGGCGGCAAGTGCATCCATCTTGGCCTGAGCAGTTCCTTGAGATCCAGAGATGATCGCGCCAGCGTGACCCATCTTCTTTCCAGGAGGCGCAGTTTGACCGGCAATGTAGGCAACCACGGGAATATTTACGTGCTCGGCGATGAACGCTGCGGCTGCCTCCTCGTCGGAACCACCAATCTCTCCGATCATGAGGACTGCCTTGGTCTCGGGGTCGGCCTCAAATGCCGCAAGGCAATCGATGAAGGTCGTGCCGGGTACCGGATCGCCCCCTATTCCCACGCAAGTGGTTTGGCCCACTCCTTGCTGGGACAACTCATGAATCGCCTGATAGGTCAAGGTCCCGGAACGCGACACGATGCCAACGGGTCCCCCGGCAAGAGCGATGGATCCCGACGTAATCCCAATATTGCACTTGCCTGGGGATATTATTCCTGGGCAGTTTGGGCCTAGGAGCCTTGTACCAGGATACTCATCACGAAGAAGATTGTAGAAGTACGCCTCGTCCTTGGCGGGAATGAACTCGGTAATGCAAACGACAAATGCAATCCCCGCCTTGGCTGCCTCGATTACCGCATCTCCGGCAAAGCGCGGCGGAACTGAGACGAAACTCGCGGTTGCACCCGTGAGCGCCACCGCCTCTTCCATGGTATCAAAGACGGGAATTCCTTCCACGTCGGTACCGCCTTTGCCCGGAGTTACGCCAGCGACAACTTGGGTACCGTAGTCACGATTGCGCAAACCGTGGAAACGTCCTTGGCCTCCTGTCAAGCCTTGGACTATTACCCGGGTATTTTCATCAACAAAGATGCTCACAGTCGACCTACGCTCCCTTTTTCACAAGCTCTACCGCGCGCTTTGCCGCGCTTACCATGGTTGGCTCGACCACGAGCCGGTCGGAAATATGGGGCGCGAGAATTTCGCGCGCGAGATCGGCGTTGGTTCCGTCGAGGCGGATGACCATCGGCGCTTTCAGCTCCACCCGCGACAACGCTTCAAGAATCCCTTTGGCGACCTCGTCACAGCGAACGATTCCTCCGAAGATGTTGACCAGCACTGCTTCCACGTTCTCGTCGGTATTGATTACCTCGAGAGCCGCTGACATGGTGTCAGCGCTGGCGCCGCCGCCGAGATCCAAAAAGTTCGCGGCCGAGCCCCCAACCTGGTTCACCACATCGAGTGTCGACATTGCCAGGCCAGCTCCATTGGCGATAATACCCACAGAGCCCGAGAGGCCAATATAGTTGAGTCCCTTCTCCTTGGCGAGGCGTTCCCGGCCGTCGTACTCCACCGTCGCGGCATATTCTGCCCACTCGGGATGGCGGTAGGTGGCGTTGTCATCCAAGGTCACCTTGGCATCAAGCGCATGGATTTGACCTGCGCTATTCAAAATGAGGGGATTGATCTCAGCCAGGTCGGCGTCTCCGGAGACATAGGCAAGATAGAGCTTCTCCAATAAGTCAACGACCCCCGCTCGCGCCTCGAGGTCAATTCCAGAGGCTTCCACCGCTTCGGCGAGAACTTGGCGAGAGACGCCCTCAACGGGATCGATATGAACTCGCACGATCGCCTCAGGATCCGTCGCAGCCACCTCTTCAATATCAACTCCGCCCTTGGCCGAAAGCATCAAGAGATACTTTTTGGCATTGCGATCCAAGGTATAGCTCGCGTAATACTCCTTGACAATATCGGAGGAGTGCTCCACCCATACCCGCTTGACGAGGTGTCCTTTGATATCCATCCCGAGAATCGCCTCGGCGTAGGTGCGTGCCTCGGCGGCGTTATTGGCGATCTTGATTCCGCCCGCCTTACCACGCCCGCCGACTTGCACTTGCGCCTTTATCACCGCCGGATAGCCCGCTGCATCCGCTTGGCGCACCGCTTCCTCGACGTCGTCAGCTACGCCTCCAGGCGAGGTCGGTATACCGTATCGGGCAAAGAACTGTTTGCCCTGGTACTCAAAAAGGTCCACTTGGGAGGTCTCCTTATCTTATTCTGATGGATTTTGCACAGCGAAATTGTGCTTCAAATGCTAGCAAGACCCTCTTCGCGCTGGTCAAGGGCCTTTTCAAGCCACGACGCGATGGTGGGCAATGGCGTTCCTGGGGTAAAGACCGCTGCCACCCCGAGGTCCTTCAGCCGTCCGATATCGTCCTCGGGAATGATCCCACCCACGATGACGAGGATGTCGTCCATATCAGCCTTGGCAAGTTCCTCGAGGACGCGTGGAACCAGGGTCATATGCGCACCGCTAAGCAGTGAAAGGCCCACCGCATCAGCGTCTTCTTGAACTACCGCAGCAACAACCTGTTCAGGGGTCTGATGCAAACCCGTATAGATCACTTCGAATCCAGCGTCTCGCAAAGCCCTCGCTATGACCTTGGCACCACGGTCATGGCCATCGAGTCCAGGCTTGGCTACAACTACGCGATAAGGACGTTCCACGGCCACTAATACTAGGCACATACCAGGCCCTTATACTAACCCAGCAGCTAGGCGCAACGCGGTTCGGCCCAACAACTTCACCACCGTAAGATTCGACGACTCCTAAATACGGCGAGTATGGCCTTCCCAATAAGGTGCACGGATCTCGTGCTTGAGGATCTTTCCCGCAAGGGAGCGCGGGATTTCATCGACGACCTCGACGCGCCGCGGCGCCTTGTAATGGGCCAGCAGAGCACGGCACAAGGTGACGATCTCGTCCTGGAGAACCTCATGGTCACCACGCGGGTTGCACAACGATACTTGGGCAAGCACGCTTTCCCCATACTCATCATCGGGAATACCTACCACAGCGACATCGAGCACGTCAGGGTGTTGGTGGATAACAGCTTCCACTTCGGCGGGATAGATATTTACCCCTCCAGAAATGATCATGTCGATCTTGCGGTCAGAGAGATAGAGGTAGCCATCGCGATCGAAATATCCAACGTCACCGACGGTGACGAAGCCGTCGGCGATATGGGCCGACTCGGTCTTGGCTGGCTCATTGTGATAGTAAAAGCTCCTCGGCGAGCGCACCGCGATGGTCCCGATGCTCCCGAGGGGTACCTCCTCACCACTGTCGGAGAATATCCGAATCTCCACACCAGCCACCGGACGTCCGATGCTGCCCGGCTTATCTCGCCATTGCGCGCCATCGATCATCGTATTGACCCCGAGTTCGGTGGAGCCGTAGTATTCCGTGACGACATCACCGAACAAGTCCAAAATTTCCGCCTTTACCCCAGGAGGACAAGGAGCCGCTCCATGCCATACTCTCTTCAGACTCGATAGATCGTATTTGGAACGCGTTTGGGGCGTCAGTTTCAGCATCCTCACGAACTGCGTCGGTACGAGATGCAGATTGGTAATGGCAAATCTCTCGATCGCCGCGAGAGTCGCCTCGGGATCAAATTGCGGCTGAATATAGGTCCGTGACCCTCCGAGCAATGGAAGGAAAGCGTAAAGCCACTGGCCGGAGTGATAGATCGGACCATCTAACAAGGTACTGCCAAGGCTAGGGGTGCCGATTCTCAAATTGTAGGCGTGGGAAAACTGCGATACATTCATGGATGCAGCAGCGGAGCTGGCTCTGACACCCTTAGGCTTCCCGGTGGTTCCCGAAGTGTAAAACATCGGTAGGCCCATTTCCATGGGGTCCCCAAGCGAGGGTCCATGTGAATGGCCAAGGAGCAGTCGCTCATAAGAGATCTGGTCCGCAATCTGATCGACTGCGGCGCCCAAGACAATGGTGGTCCCTTGGTAGCCAGCCGCACTTATGCCCGTTACGGCTGCTTCTCCAAGCACCGTATCGATAAAGAGTAGCTTAGGCTCGGCATCGCCAAGGACATAGGCCAGCTCAAAAGGCGACCAGTGCCAGTTCACCGGGATATAATTCACTCCCGTCAGCATCGCGGCAAGCATGATCTCGAAATACTCGACGCAATTCGGAGAAAAAACGGCAACCACATCGCCCGATCGAAGCCCCAGTTCCAACAACGAAGCCGCAAGACGCTGCACTCTCGCTGTGGCATCGTCGACGGTGAGGCTGATACGCGAGTCCACAAGCCATTCTCCGTCGGGTCGATCGCGCTTTAAGCTTGTGAGGAAATCGTTCATCCAGGAATATTACCAAGCGCGATCTAATCGATGACGAAGATGGGGACTCAGATACTATCGCTATCGGTCTTTAGGGCGAGGAAAACCCATCGCTGGGCGCTTTGGTGATCGCGCCGTACTTGAGATGCAACCTGGAGCCCGATTCCGTTTGCCGTTTTGAGCTCCTAGCAGTTACACCCTAGAAATCAAGGCAGGCGCCAAGGATCTCTCGTCCTCGCGCACGGCTGGCTGCCATCGCCCCCGCCAGCATGCGATGAGCCATCTTGGCCAGGTGAACATTGCGAATCGTGTCATTAAGAGGTCTAAGTGATAAGCCATCTTCTGAGGCCGCTTAGGAACTGCTAGCAAGATTAACCTCTCGGGGCTATTGCCCGCCCAGAGCCCAAAGTCGGCCTGGGTTGCCCCTGCCTCTTCGAGGCGCTCCGTCGCGATCGTATGGAGTTCGCAAACGTGAGCACCGACCTCGTTGACCACGGCGCTCAAAAAATCACCGAAAGATGTGGGTCTGACGGTACCCACGGGGTGGGAAACGCCGCTCGTCTCGCCACGTGCCAGCAAAACCACGAATGCCGCATGGTGCGAACGTCAATAATCCGGACAGGGTTATTTCTCGACTCGGGTTCGAGTACCTTGGCGCCGTGGGCGATCCGCACCTCCCCCCAAGTGAACCGTGCGCCGTGATGGTAACGCCCGGTCAGGTAGGTGAGCCACACATTACGAGGCGTTGGGCCAGCTTCGCAAAGCAAGGAGTTGCCCGCGAGGAACTCCTGAACCGCGCGGGTGCAAAGAGCCCTGAGCCCCCCATAGCTATCTGCAGTCACCCGCTCTGTCAAGGGATCCTCAAGTACTTCAAGCGGAGAGTCCTCGTTAAAGTTTGGCTCCGACGGCGTTGCGTAGGCAGATACCAACGAGATGAAGACGTATCTCCCTCCACTGCCTCCAAGTGCGTTAGCTAAACTCTTTACGTGCCTAGCCAGATACGCCGAGGTGTCGATCGCGGCATCCCAAATTCGGCGGGCAAGTTTCGCAAGGTCCTGGTCGCGGTCTCCGCAACGATGCTCGGCTGCAGGGAAAAGTTCACCATTGGTATTTCCCCGATGAAACAACGTCACCTCGTCGCCGCATTTCAATAATGTCTCGGCAATGTGGCGACCGATGAATTGGGTTCGCCCGATCAAAAGTACTTTCATTTCCCAGCCGCGCCAGCATGGAGACCGCCAGCGCTTCGGCTCTCGCCCCAGATGGCGCGACCAGAATCGAGTGCATCGGCGACGATCTCTCATCGGTTGAACCATCGGGCGGGGCGCTGCAGTTTTGGCCTGGAAGCAAAGGACTAACTAACTCGCCATGACGCCACGATGGCCTTGCCGCGAGGGAATCGCTCCAAAATGGCACACCTGTCACTACGTGCCAACGCCTCCTGTCGAGATCGATATGGAGGTAGCGTCCCCTATGACGACGAGATCCCAAACGACCACGAGCCCATGGGGGAATTACCTATCAACTCGTGAAATCTCATCTTTTCTCTCATGACATCGCGGAGATCGATATTGGTCGCAAATCACTTAGCCAAGCAGCTCTTCATCCACTATGATTGTCCCAATGGTAGGAAATCGCCAACATTGCGACGTGAAAACTTGTGGCCGCGCCCACGAGATCTTGAGCCGTCGACCGCGTCCTACTTTGGGCAGCTAGAGCGCCCTACTGGGCATCCACCCAGGCCCTCATCTCAACCGCGAAAACCTTAAGCCGTTTATCGCGGGTCAATCCGCCAAGTCGGAGCCAGCACCGCATGCGACTTCGGCACTGCACCACTAATAATGGATCCGGAACACACATGTCACAAAAAGCGCGCCTCTTTAAGGACCCTACGGCACGAGCCTTTCTAGGAGCTCAATCTCTTTAGATC
>JAKASN010000019.1 GCA_021819025.1 Actinomycetes bacterium
TTCGCGATCAGATGGTCGTTGAATACGCGGTATATGTCCAAAGCTTTCTGACCATTTCAGATCCGAGATTACGTGACTCGGTAGGCGACGAAATCGAATCTGGCCTTCTCTGGCCCGAGCCTCGCATAGGACTCAATCCGAGTTTCGAGTCAGGCGGCAAGATCGACGATCTTGCTGACGGGGTAATTCTTCACAAGGAATGCCGAAAGATCTTTCAGATCAAGTCCGACGACGGCGAGGTCATTAGTCCCCTCGAGCTTCATCCCCACCAGGCACAAGCAATCGAGACCGCCCGCCGAGGCGTCAACTACGTGCTGACTACCGGCACGGGATCCGGCAAGAGCCTTGCATACATCATCCCCATCGTGGACGCAGTTCTGCGCGAAGGTCCAGGCAAAGGGATCAGGGCGATCGTGGTTTACCCGATGAATGCGCTGGCAAACTCCCAGGCCCAAGAACTCGATAAGTACCTCAACTGGGGATATACCAACCGAAGAGGTCCCGTCACGTTCCAGCGCTATACCGGACAAGAAACCGACGCGGAAAAACAAGCCATCATCGAACAGCCACCTGACATCCTGCTCACCAACTACGTAATGCTGGAACTTATTCTTACCCGGGTCGACGAGTTGTGCCTGGTTGACGCCGCCAAAGGTCTGCGATTCTTGGTCTTCGACGAGTTTCACACCTACCCCGGTCGTCAGGGCGCCGACGTCGCGTTCCTGGCCCGGCGTGCCCGGTTGGCGTGCGGCGGTGACAAGCTTCAGATTGTCGGCACCTCGGCAACCGTGAGCAGCGCAGGCGACCCCAGTCGCTCGGCGTATCCAGAGGCGTGGGTCGACCAGATTGAGGTGGATGCCCAGCTTGGCGACTGGCCACACCATTGGCTGCTCGGGTTCGGCAATGCGACCAGCACGACGAACGAACGTACGATGTTGCCTGCGGTGATTCCAAGAACGGCTGTTGGAAACAGTTTCCAACTGATCCTTCCTGCGACACCTCCAGCGCAGACGGCGCTGCTCGGAGCATCGCTCTCTTCATTCGCGCTGGACTTTATTGTCCGACAAAAGATCGGCGGCGTCAATCTGAGCCACTTTCTCGTTAAGCAACTCCCCGTGCTCGTACCAGAGACCTACGACCAGCCTGTGCCATGGGATCCCGGACACTCCGTTGCCGACTGGCACGTGCCCCTGGTTCTTGAGCTCACCTACACTGCATGGGACCTTGCGCCCTGGGCAGCAGAGCTGGGCTACTCGGGTCCTCCCTTTGCCTATGACGAGGCCAGACGCGAACAGCTGCCGGCTGAGCTGGACGCGTGCTTTTTTCACCTGTATGGGTTTAGCAAAGGGCAGGTCGAATACGCAATGGAGAGTTTCCCAATCGTGAAACGCCATGACGAAGTACGATATGGCGAGTTTCGCACAAAGCGTATCATCCTTGAGAGTTTCGAATTGTATTCATGATCCGACTGGGCCCTTGACAAAGTACCCGGAATTTTGGAGAACGATAATTTGCGCACGTGGGCAACCAGGCGTTGGAGGCAGATCACCGGCGTGCTGTCACGACGAGCTTGCTGATGCGCCGACGTGTCGGACGCGTTGGTTGGCCTGGGTGCAGCGAGCCGCGGATGAGGTGTAGCGCAATGGGGTAAGGCGATGGCATTTCAGCGCAGTGAGAAAAACCGGTTGGAACGCTCTAATTGCCCGCGCATGCTTCTGGGCCACGGCAACATACGAACACCACAGGGAGCTATTTTTATAGAAATAGTGCCAGGATCAGCGAGACGTCGGACCGATGGAATTTAAGGGTGCTGTTATTGGAGGAACTATGAAGAATGGGGAGCGGATACGAACGAGCGACGGTCGACTCGGGGTGGTTAGTTCCGTAAGCGGATCCTGGATAGAAGTTGTATTTCCAGACGGCATCGGGCGCGTTCACCTAGATGATGTGAAGCCTGTATCGCAAGGTCCGGTTGAGACGCTTTTGCAAGGTACCCTTGGAGATGCCATCCCATACGGCCTGAGACTCCAAGCGCTTTATCTTCAGCACGCCTATCGATTCGATCCCCGTTCGGGCCTCTCAAATGCACGAATCGAACCTAATCTTCATCAAGTATTTATCGCGGATCTCGTCACAAATAAGCTCCAGCCTCGCATGATTCTGGCCGACGAAGTTGGGCTAGGAAAGACCGTTGAAGCGGGTTTGATATTAAAAGAGTTGCGAGCGCGTGAAGTGATGGAACGCGTGCTCATTGTGTGTCCAGCGAGCCTGCAATACCAGTGGCAGGCTGAGATGCGCTCGAAATTCAACGAGGACTTTGAGATACTTACTAGCGCCGCGGCAAAGTATTTGGGGCAGGGCGGTGCCAATCCTTTCTTGCAGCGCAATAGTATTATCTGCTCCCTGCCCTTTGCGAGTGACCCGAAGCGCGCCGAGCAGATCATTGAAGCGCCGTGGGACCTTGTTATCTTTGACGAAGCGCATCGGGTGCGGCGGTGGCTTGAAAGTCGGGACAAGCCCAAGACTACCCGGGCGTATCGACTCGCAGACGATCTAAAAGACCTCGTTGCTGGACTACTTCTGTTGACCGCTACGCCGATGCAGCTACATCCTTTCGAACTTTATTCGCTGATCGAGTTGGTAGAGCCGGGTATGTACGTGGACTTTGCTAGCTACGACAGCCGACGCAAAGAGCTGCCACGCCTGAACGACCTGATGATCTCTCTCAAAAAGTGGCATGCGCTATCTGAGGGTGAGCGCGCCGACGTGGCCACCAAGCATTCACAACTCCTTAGAGAGGTTTTGGGTGATGACGTCGTTCCAAATACGTTGGACGACGATTTGCTCGGCATCGCGATGGATGGCCTCGTTTCAAAGCATCCGCTCGCGGGCGTGATGGTAAGAAATCGAAAAGCCGAGCTTGGTGGGTTCGCTGGCCGTGAGGCGTCACAGCATTTAGTTCAGCTCGGCGACGACGAGTTGGAACTGTACCAAGACGTTGCCACGTATCTGCGGGAAAGCTATAACCGCGCGACGGCGCGCAAGCAGCAAGCAATCGGGTTTCTCATGGTGACCTATCACAAGATGCTTGCGAGTAGTTCCTACGCGATACACCAGAGCCTCAAGCGACGGGTCGCGAAATTACGCAAACAGCTAGCTGGCGCTTCAGGCGAGACGAAGGTCAGGGGCCGCGCCCTAGGCGGTGAATACGAGGATCCCGTGGAGCTAAGTGAGGTTGTGGAAGAATTAGAAGCCCTGGACTTTGATCCAACTGAGGCTGAAGCTGAGATCGTTGAGCTGGAAGCACTCGTCGATCGCCTCAGCCAGATTCGTGATTCCAAAGCTTCAGAGCTGCTCGACTTGCTGGAATGGATCTTGGAACGCGATGCAAAAGAGAAGATTGTTATCTTCACGCAATTCAAAGAGACACAGTCTTACCTCAAGGCACAACTTGAATTGGCAGGAATAAATGCCACGTGCTTTCACGGATCCCTAAATATAGATGAGAAGGAAGATGCAATTCGTCAGTTTCGCAAGGACGCCCAAGTCCTGATATCGACGGAGGCTGGCGGAGAGGGCAGAAACCTTCAGTTCGCGCACATTCTGGTTAACTACGACCTACCTTGGAACCCGATGAAAGTCGAACAACGGATAGGACGGCTTGATAGGATTGGGCAGCGTCGTCAGGTATTCATCTACAACCTCGCCTGCAAGGACACCATCGAAGAAAGGGTGTTAGACGTCCTGGGTGAGCGGATACGCCTGTTTAGCGAA
This sequence comes from Actinomycetes bacterium, assembly GCA_021819025.1. Classification (GTDB taxonomy): domain Bacteria; phylum Actinomycetota; class Acidimicrobiia; order Acidimicrobiales; family Acidimicrobiaceae; genus Acidithrix. The sequence continues at coordinate 3,775 of JAKASN010000019.1, forward strand.
TCAGTAGGATCCTTAGATCCAATTCTTGGGCTGGTCGAGCAGAACCTTGCTGAACTTGTGATGAGTCAGTTCGAACGATTCGATGAACGATTCGAGGCATTTGCGGTCGACATTGATCGCATGACCCGAGAGGCGCGTGCGAACGAACGGGTCCTCGCTGATTTCGTCCTCGATCGTGCAAGTTTACGACGCGACCGAGCGAATGAATTGCTTGGCGAAACTCCTCTGGCATCGCACATTGATCTTTTCCGTGTCGTCGAGCAGACTTTAGATTACTTCGGCGGAACCGTAAAGCGCCACGTCGATGGCGGGCACGTTGTTACGCTATCGCCGAGACTCAGCACCAAACTTCGAACTCGCTCGTCACAACTGAGGGGCGTATTCGATCCGGTCGAGGCGCTTGCTTTTGAGGACTTGGATTTTTTTGCGATTGGGCACGAACTGATTGACAAGATAATAAATTTTCCAATTCACAACGAAGCGGCGCAGACGACGGCACATCGAGTTTCCGGTCTCATGGATGGACCGTACTTGGAGATCTACTATGAGATCCGAGCGGAAGGTTCGGCAGTCGTCGGAAAGGTAATACGACATAGGGTCGCACGGAATGGTCAGGTAAATAGCGAGGAGGTAATTTCATTGCCGCTCATTGGAGAGCCCATCGAAGTTGAGATACCGGATTGGCTTGATGGTGCCCGGGAGCAGAGTCGCCATCGCTTTGATCAAGAGCTTGAGTTGGCGAGAGAACTTGCCAGAGATGAGCATCTCACACGCCAGCAAGAGTCTCTCGACCGCGCGGCCCGAATATTCCAATACCGAAAAATTCGATTGCGGCGACGCATCGACGAAGATGCGGCTTGGATCCAGGATAAGGAGCGTTTTGGCTCCGACAGGGAACGGCGTGTACTACCTGCTCGGCGCGGAAAGCTCGCCAAGGATACAGAACGTCTCGAACACCTCGTGAGCGAATTCGAGGGGGAATGTGACCTTATCAAGGCTACAAAGGTAAATGTCACGGGAGTTACGTGGGCAGCTGCACTGGCGGTAGGAGCGTGAGTCGCCCTCTCGCTTATGGAATCGACTTTGGAACGTCGAATAGCTCTATCTCGGTGGCGTGGAATGATGGCGCGGAGATTGGCGCGGTCAATGATAGGGGTGATACCTTCATGCCGTCGATCGTCTACATTGATTCGACCCGAAACCGCCTAGCGGGTATTGATGCGGTTGACAACTATGTTCGCTTTGCTACAGACCCAAGTCGCGCGCGAATCATGTCGTCGCTCAAGTCGTTCCTGACAGATCGATCATTTCAATTGACCACGACGGCTTGGGGCGAGCGCTTTACCATGCCCGACCTTGTCGCGATCATTTTGCGTGAGCTGAAACGGGCCAATGACGAGCGGTTGAATGCAAATGTAGAGCGCGTAGTAATAGGACATCCGGTGCTATTTGCGGGAGCCGTTGGTCCAGGCTTCGAGAGTCTGCAGGACCACGCCCTCGCACAACTCGAGCAAGCGGCTCGGATAGCTGGCTTCAAAGAGATTGAATTTCTCGATGAGCCTACCGCCGCATCCATGGGAGAAGACCAGACGGAGGGCATTGTAATGGCTCTCGACTTCGGCGGTGGAACTTTCGACGCCTCAATTATCGATTTTTCTGCAGAGATTGGCGAGGTGCTTTCGATGCATGGAGCGGCGATCGGCGGCGAACTCTTTGACACGTTGCTATTTGATGCAAAAGTGGCCCGAGAACTCAACCTTGATCGGGAATACGTGATTAATGGCAAGCGTATGGCGGTCCCAGGCGTGCTTCGGAACATGAGAACGCTGCACGAAATCATTGGCATGGTTGGTGACGACCGAGTTAGAAGGGCCTTTGAGTATTTGAATCTTGCTGGAGACGCCCCTATGGCCGTCGTCGAAGAAATAATTTATGGCGGCCATGCGTACAATTTCTTCCGTGCAATTGAGAATGCGAAGATCGAGCTGTCATCACAGCGCGCTTCCACGATTCGCTTTCGACGGCCACTGATCGATATATCGATCCCCGTGCAGCAAGGCGAGTTCGAAGCTTTAATCGAGGCAAACATTGAAACCATCGATTTTCAGGTCGATCGGACTCTTGCCGACGCACGCTTGGATGCAAAGGACGTGGATTTAGTAATACGAACCGGTGGATCGTCGCGAATTCCGGCATTTGTACATCGTTTGGAAGATCGCTTTGGTCAAGAAAAGTTAGTAGAACGGGATGCTTTTACAACGGTGGCGCTTGGCCTAGGGATGCGGGCATGCGAGTTGTGGGGTTAGAACGAATGTTAAAGCGACGTCGACATATTCTTACACCAGAAGAAGTGGAGCGCAACCAGCCGGACACCGATTCAATGAATCCCATTGGCGGAAGACGACGTTCGGTCTTCAAACGTCTCATGGTTAGGCAGAGTGCCGGCGAGGGTCGAACCGTCTTGGAGGCCGTCGAAGGTGGAGTACCCCACTTCCATGGTAGCCATGATGCTGCTGATCACACGACCGCACGAGACGAGGCCCTGGCAGTTGCGGATGTTCAGGCGCAAAAATCCTCGGAGGAACCGGAGGCGGGCTCGTTGGAAACTCTGACTGTGCTGGATCAAAGTCTTGTACGAGATTTCACACGGAAATTACCGAAAAAGTCTATTCGGATGTCAGACGATGTGCGGGACCGATATAGCCAGGAACCTCCGGTGGTTCCATAGTCGACCAGCAGCGGTTCAACACGGGAACCGACGAATGGGAGTATCCGACGGACCGTAGTCGGCGAAGATTCCTGAATTAATTCTTACTGAGCGGCTTAATATTACTTAGTTGACGCTGAAGGTATGTCCAAGACACACGTTCGATCGACCATAGTTACTCGTGCACCTTAATTGATTGATAAGGTCCCTTCGCTGCCGCGAAGGCAGGGCTGCTAGGCAAGTTACACCCCAGGAGTTGGTAATGCTTCGGCATTATTGTTTGGGTCATCGGGCTACCGAAACTCATCCTCGGTTCCAGCTTACGGAGCTGGCAGCAACGAGGCGCGACTGTTCTACTACGACGTCATATAGCATTGCGACTCTGCGGACCATGATGCCGGATTGCAGATCAAACCGTACTGAGAGTGAAGTGGCTCGATTCACTCCACCTGGAATTGGTTGACCGCCGTCGACCGTGCAAATAAGGCGTACATCCAAGAAGCCGTTGCCGTTACGTTCCCATTGACTTGGATGATCCATCAATTTCCAGTTGGTTGCTATCCATTCTGGATAGATGAACGAAGTCGCGAGCTTGGCCACGAGTTCGTCGCCCGAAAGACTCCAGTGTCTCCGATCCGTAACGTCCCAAGTCTTGATTGCTTTCGTCGTCGAACCGCGGTAGTTTAGCGACAAAAATGGGAATTCGAATTTCATGCGATAGCGACCCAAGTCTGTTTCTGGTGGCTCTTGGCGAAAACGCTGGCCAGATGGGGCAACTAGCATCCGTATGAGAAAATGCATGGGTCGGAGCAGTAGAGGGCCGTGAACTTCAGGGATTATCGTTTCGCCTCGCATGGTAGCTACGAAACGAGCCGGATGATACATCTGGATTAACGAGCAGTTGATCGTAGCTAGCCGCTTGTTGCGATAAAGTATCGCGTCGATTGCGGACCAGCCTGAGTCCTCGGGGAAAGCATTAGTGGTGTTCATACGATGTAGACCTTCGCACTGATATACCAAGTTGGGGACGCACAAGCCCAATCTCCATTTTCCCAAATTACGCATGGCATGTTGACTGCTGCGGAGTAGTCGGCAAAAAAAGTGTAGGACCAGCCAGTGCTGAAAAATCCAGTCGGCGAATTCAAGTATTGCTGCATGTAGTTCTCCGACTTGACGATTCGTTCGTTTCTGTTCAGGTCAAGGCCATCAATCCTCAAAAAGCTGAAGTTGCCGCTGTACGACCTAAACGACACCAGCGCCTGCTTTGCTTCGGTCCAGTCATTCACATTGACAGTGACGCAGAACTGTGCCCAGTCGCCTTTGGCAGAGATGAGGTTATAGCAGCTTGTTCCCGCCCAAAGCAAAGGGGATGCAACTGAGGTTGGTGTGGCATTGTGACTGGAGTCCAGGACACCGGCAGAAGCAGAAATTGGTAGTAGCAGGGCACCCGACGCGATGGCCAACGATGTTATCAGCGAATACGTGATACGAGTCAGTACCTTTTGCAGAAGCCTCATTGTCACTCCGATCCGATGGTCGCGATCACCCAAGTTCAGGTGAAACCAATATGAAAACTATCAGAGTGCAATGATCTAAGAGAGAAATTCTCAAGATAATTTAAGAGTTGCTCGCTACCTGGACTTCCGAGAAATCATGGATCACTATATTTCCGGAAAATACCTACTGATAATGCTCGGCGGACGGTTAGGTGGCAAGCTGCGTATGCTTTGCGGATATTGTAATGTTTCCAAACAGGATGACACATCATTCAGCGTCGGGGCCAGCGGGCACTCGGGAAACTAGAAGTTCGCGCGGACGCTGGCGCTGCTCGCTGAATTCTCGCGACATACTCTGCTTATCAATTTTATGCCTTGCATTAGGAGGGGTTTGATGGGTATCCCCATGTCGATGCGATAATTGACTAAAAGCGCGTAAGAAGGCATGGGCCGCGCGCAGACTTCGATATTGCGTGCATCGAAGTTAGAGACGCTACGTGCGGATGGCTACTTGGCATTCCGAGGCTTACCTCCAGCAGTTCTATGGCTCGTTTGGCTTCGCAGTATCCGACCACTGTAAAATGGGGCGGGTTTTTTCGCTGCGTAATGCGATGGCGCTGAAACAGAGACATAGGTTCCCAATTGTGTCGGCGAGCTGGAGTGGCTCTTCTGCGTCGTCATATCGTGTAATCAGCTGAGACGCATTGTCATGGTGTGGCGGATTGACTGGTTACAGGTGTAGGAGCACTCGGTCAGCCCAATGCAATACTGATGGCTAGTGCAACGACGAGTATGTGGTTTGGTATTTGTCCCGCACCTATGCTGCGGTCACGTCCTCAGGAGTTCTCCTTCAAGATCGCCCGGGCCTTTTGTTGAGTGGCGGTTTCGGCGCGACCCCTCTCTTATCGCGGAGCCGAGCGGTAAGCTCGATCTCGACCGCAATGCCAAAAAGGTAGCTGCTGCACAAGGCCTACGGCATTGCGCGTGTGTCGTCCAGCCTCTGCGAAAACTTCTACGAGCAGCCCTGAACGGCCGTCGATCACAGCTGGGGTCCGGTCGAATCCCGGTGCGACATTGACGATTCCAAATACATTGATGAATCTCTGAATGCGATCGAGGTCTCTATGCTCTGCTTGCAAGCTGGCAAGTACTGGGAGGGCGGTGATATGCGCGGCGTGTTTTCCTTCGGCCAAGCTGAGATCGTCACCGCCCTTTCCTCGGATTGCCTGCTCCCCATTCATCGGGCCATTTCCGCCAAGATAGGCGATGCCGTTGTCGATGACACATCTCAAGTGGTTGGCGGCTGGCGGGAATAGTGGGGCAAAGACGATTCCGAGAGCCTAGAGACCTCCAGCGAGCTTGCCAAATGCTACCTCGCCCCCAGCCGGTGTAATTGGAGCATCGATCGAGATATCGGCGTTGATGACGAGGCGATCTCATTGCACAGCGGTGAGTTTCACGCTTCGTTGGGTTCGCAGTGGTGGCGCAATCACCATGGCGCGTGCAAGCGCCGCAGTTCTCTGCCGCTCATCTTGGTTGTCGAGGTAGCTCGGATCGACCGAGATTGACTTGCGGAGCTAGTCTCTTTCGCGCAGAGGCCCCTTGATGATCTTTCCCACCGAATTCTTCGGCAGTTGTGCTTCGATGAAGATTGCGCTCGGCACTTTGTAGCGCGCCAGCGAGGTTTCACAGTATTGCAGAAGTTCAGCTTCGCTGATTGATGCGCCATCTTTGAGCGCGACGTAGGCGACCACTACTTCGCCGAGGCGCGAGTCGGGCTTTCCCACCACTGCGGCTTCGAGCACCGCCGGGTGCGAGTAGAGGACGTTTTCAATTTCTTTGGGGTAGATGTTCTCACCGCCGCGAATGATCATATCCTTGAGGCGATCCACCAGTACCAGGTAGTGGTCGGGATCGAAGAATCCAATGTCTCCGGTGTGCAGGACACCTCCGCGCAGCGCCGCAGCGCTTTCGGCGGGGCGATTCCAATAGCCGCGCATAACGGTTGGGCCCCCGATGACGACCTCGCCAGGTTCGCCCTGGGGAAGCTCGTCGCCATTTTCATCTACCACCGCCACGGTCTGGCCCGGAAGCGCCAGGCCAACCGTGCCTGGCTTGTGGAGGCCATGTAACGGGTTGAGTGTAGACGCTACGGTTGCCTCCGAGAGTCCATATCCCTCGACAATGGGGACGCCATAGCGGGTCTCAAATGCTGTGATCATCCCAGCTGGCATCGGAGCCGCGCCACAGATGACAAATCTCAGACTGGAGGTATCCGCGCTCGTCTCAGGCGGCAATGCCGTGAGCATGTTATACATCGTGGGCACCGCCGAGAAATAACTTGGCCGTTCAGCTTCTACGGTTCCCCAGAATTGCTTGGGATCGAACCTCGGGGCAATCGCCACCGATCCATTGGCCCAAAGGGGCGAGATGGTGCCCGCGATAAGGCCATTGGCATGAAAGAGTGGCAGCACGAGGAGACTGGTGTCGCTTGCGGTGAGCTCGAGAGCTGCGATCATCGACTCGCACATCGCCGCGATGTTGGCGTGATCGATCATGACGCCCTTGGGTTTGCCGGTGGTGCCGCTGGTGTAGATCAACAAAGCGAGTTGAGAATCATCAAGATGGGATGTGGTCACTGTGGTATCGGGTTCACCGGAGGCGAAATCGTCGGCAAAGATTGTCGTTGTTGTCGCCGTCGCGGCGCGCCCAGCGGTGTCGGGATCGACCAAGACCACTTTGGCGGCCGAATCGGTAATTTGATAGCTGGCCTCAGGGGCGGTAAGGGCGGGGTTGATGGGCGTCACCGCAGCCCCAAGTCGCCATGCGGAAAACAGCGCGATGATCATCTCGGCCCGGTTCGGCAACATCACCGCGGCGATATCGCCTCGCTTTATCCCGTGGCGGGCCAAGTTGGCGGCGCCAGCGCTGACCGCAGCCGCAAACTGGGCGTTGCTAAAGGTGCCATTGATCGCGCTGAGGCACTTCCCATCGGGATCTTGGCGGGCGCGAAATTCGGGTAACTCAACCAAAGGAACTCTTGGAGGCATAATCGACCAGGTTAGGCCACCGAGAGGCTCCGGTCTATGTTCTCAGAGACCAAAAGTCTTCCGAAATTTCGTGTGGCGGAGCCAATGCCCAAGGGTGTGACCGATGTTACATTTCTTGACGCGACCCAATCACAGCTCGCTCGGTGATATGAGGAATGGAGAGCCATGGGCAAGCGCCTGATAAATATCGACAATGGTGGAACTCTGACCGACGTTTG
>JAKASN010000020.1 GCA_021819025.1 Actinomycetes bacterium
AGCTTCCCGACTAGCTGAGTTGCTTTCACGCCATGGCGCTGGGAACTGCTGGTTTGACCGCGATGCTGGCAATTGAGTCTCTCGAGAATATGGGTATGACCACCGCTTCGCAACGCCCGATTCTGGTAACTGGCGCCGCAGGTGGGGTGGGATCGATTGCGGTATTGGCACTCTCGCGGCTGGGTTATTCCGTCGCTGCTTCTACGGGTCGGCTCGAGGAGAGCCACTACCTCACTGCGCTGGGAGCAGCTTCGGTGATTTCGCGTGCGGAATTCGCCGACCCGGTCTCGCGCCCCCTGGAATCGGAACGCTTTGCAGGGGCTATCGACAATGTAGGGGGTAATACCTTGGCGCGGGTTCTCGCCCAGTTGGAGTCAAATGCCTCGGTCGCCTCGGTGGGATTGGCTGGTGGCGCGGTATTCACTGCTAACGTGATGCCGTTTTTGCTGCGTGGGGTCAACATTCTCGGCATCGACTCTGTCTCATGCCCCAACCCCCGTCGTCTCAAGGCCTGGCAACGTCTTGGCGAGCTTATTCCCCGCTCAGTGCTCGAGTCTTTGACCACGACGCATCCCTTAGAAGATCTCCCCGAGCTTGCCGATGAAATTCTCGCCGGAAAAATTAAGGGGAGAACTGTGATCGACTTGCATGCATGATACCCCCGGGGGTATACTATGGAACTATGAAGTCAAAAACCGGTTCCCCAACCATAGAGGCAAATACTTGGGAGGCTTTTGAGCGCGAAGTACTAGGCGCCAAAGTTCCTGTCATCGTTGATTTTTGGGCACCATGGTGTGCTCCGTGTCGCATGGTGGCACCTGAGATCGATGCCATCGCCCGTGCCAAAGGCGATGCCATTCGGGTCGTCAAAGTAAATGTCGACAAAAATCGTGACGCAGCTTATAAGTACCAGATCGCCTCGATTCCCACCGTGGCTCTCTTTCAAGGCGGCGAACTCCTGCATTCCAGCATCGGGGCAAAGCCACGCCGGATGCTCGAAGCCGATTTGAAGCTCTAGAGATTCGGTCTGGCTAACTCAGGATGTCGATACCGATAGGGATCCTCTCGTTTTCGATGCCAAGAAGTTCTCTGGCCATGGCAAAGGCGTACCTGTCGGTCATCCCGCCCACATAGATAACTATCTCTTCGAGGAGGTTCTCATCTTCATGGAGTTGGGGAAGATCGAGGAGTTGCCGGGAGAAGTCTGGTTTCGAAGCGAGATATTCCACCAGTTGGCGAAGGACTGAGATCACTTGCATTGACTGGCGAAGTGACTCCGGTCGCAAATAAATTGCGTGGTAATTAAAGCTGCGCAGTTCCGAGAGCTTTTCAGCCGCCCCTTGATACATTGCGATTCGTCCCGTCTCGCGCGCACAGGAGACCATCGCATTGATAAAAAAGTCGAGCTGTGAAGATCTGGTGACGCCAATTGCTTCGCGCAAGTTACTCGGCACCTCAGAAACTTCCACTATGCCCGCGCCGATGGCGTCTTCGAGGTCGTGAGCGCAGTAGGCGATGCGGTCAGCCCACGATACTACAAGTCCTTCCGCCGTGGCTGGCTCCGGTCTACTCCAGGAGTGATTTCGTACCCCGTCAAGGGTCTCTTCACAGAGGTTGAGCGGCACCAGTATGCGATTTGCTCCGATGGTGGCATGGTCGTAGCCGCCCTCAAGAAAGATCGAAAGCGCGTCTTCGCTGGCGTGGCCGCCTGGCCCATGTCCACAGTCGTGTCCAAGCGCAATCGCTTCGGTGAGGTCCTGGTTCAGCCCAAGCCGTTTGGATATTGCCCGAGCCACTTGTGACACTTCAAGCGCATGAGTCAATCGGGTACGTTGGTGGTCCTTGGGGAAGATAAAGACCTGGGTCTTACCTGCGAGTCGCCGAAAAGCGGGGGAGTGGAGGATCCGGTCACGATCTTTCTCAAAACACCCACGATAGGGATCGGCTGGCTCGGGTAGGGCTCTCTTGCCCGCCCCCAAGCTCCTCGCGGCTGCGCCATTGAGGAGATCCTCCGACCTCTCCCGCTGGGGGCGATCAAAATCATCTTGGGCGAAGATGCGGATTTTTGATTCTTGATGCGCGTCGACGATGTGGTGACTCCCAGCAAAGCCTCCCATGGTGTCTGCCCAGCTCTTCGCCCTGGCACTTTGAACGCCAAGCGATTCGTCGTTTGGGAAATCATCACTATTCATTTTCTGGCTCGCTTTCGGTCGCCTGGGATCCGAGTCGTCTCTTCACCGGTTGCCTGGGTATCCAAAGTCGGCCCCGTACAGGCCGCGCAATCCTGGTAATGCGAGCATCGGTGGGCTCTGTGGAACCATTATCGGTCCGGGATGTGACATCAACATGGCACGTGGCACAACTCCTTGACGATCGCAAGAACCAGAAAACGTAATCGACATATCTTTTCTCGGCCATTTCGCCGTGGAGGGCCCAGCAACATGAAAGTGCCGACTGTCGCGCCCGCAGAGGCTTCTGGGGCCAGACAAAGGTGCCAAGTTATCTCGTTGTCGGCTCGCCTCCTCGATTAGCCGCAGCATCGCGGTACTTAGGAAGCGCGCGGGACCTTAGGTGCCGCTAGTCCGCCGCAGGGCCTCCGATTACCCAAGTATATTCAGGTCCTTTCGATGTGGTGGGCTTCGCTAGTGAGGAGACAATCCCGCTATCGCTAGCTTGAGGTGTATTCCAGCAAAGAAGTTGAGTAGGATCAGAATCGGTTGGAGTAAAGGGGAAATATGACCTACGAAGATATTATTGTCGAGCGACAAGACGAGATCACCTTTATCACCATGAACCGTCCCCAAAGGCGCAATGCGCTGTCTTTACGTCACCTCAACGAGCTTCTGGATGCGTTCAGGACGGTCGGGGAAGGAGACTCCCTCGGCGTGGTGCTGAGCGGTAATGGTCCGGTCTTTTCAGCTGGTCACGACTTTGCAGTCATGGTAGATGCCGACTTGCCCCAGATGCGAAGGCTGCTGTGGACCTGCACCACGTTGATGGAAACCATGCAGTCAATTCCGCAAGTAACCATCGCGCGCGTTCACGCCCTTGCCACCGCCGCCGGTTGCCAGTTGGTGGCGAGCTGCGACCTTGCTGTGGCTTCGGTCAACGCCGGCTTTGCTACCCCGGGAGGAAAAGGAGGATGGTTCTGCCATACCCCTATGGTCGCGGTATCTCGGGCGATAGGGCGCAAGGCCGCTATGGAGATGGCTCTATGTGGAGATGTCATCTCCGCTGACACGGCGCTGAGTTGGGGGCTCATCAACCGGGTCGTTGCCGCGGAGGATCTCGATAGCGAGACCTTGAGCCTCTTGAGGCGCGCCACGCGCGGGTCGGCATTTTCCAAGGCGGCGGGAAAACAGACTCTCTACCGCCAGATGGATATGGGCCAACACGACGCCTACTCCCTTGCCGTGGAGACCATGGCCTCGATGTCCCAATCAGCAGATGCCAAAGAAGGAATGGCGGCGTTCTTGCAAAAGCGTCCCGCGAAGTGGCTTAATCGCTGAACCTCAAAGTGCCCTTCCTGAGCGTACCATGGCATCACCACGGCACTTGTGAAGGCGATCGCTCAACGAGACGACCGCTCCGCGAGGCAGTTTGCCCTTTGTTGGGCCGAGGCCGACTCGGTACGGCAACACACCGAGTGTGTTATTGGTGCGCTCACCTACCGCAGCGGCCATCGGCAATCTTCGCAGCGGCCGTCTTTCGTCAAGGAGGAGATTAAGCACTCCAAGCGAATCGATTGCCAAGCACGGGTCTCGGGTGACTTTTCCGCTAAAGCTACAAGTTGGCGATCCACAGCCACCGACGACGCTAGATTCCCAGCGTCGAGAGGAATTGCCCCCGGGAAGATCTCCAGCACTTCAACTATGCCCGGGCGCTGAGTATTTTCTGGTGTCCTGTGGTGACCAACGACACTTTGGCACTCATTGACTTGGGCTCTATTTGCGGCTACGCTGGGGCGATGGCCTCAAAAGACTCCAAAGACCGTTACCAAAAGTTCGTAGATGCGGGCAAAGCGGTTTCCAAGCTCACCACAGATCGATTCGAAGAAGTTGCCAAGGACTTAATTCACCTCAGCGAAGTGCAGAGAGTTCAAGCTCAGGAGCTCCTGGAAGATATTCTTAACCGCTCCAAAAAGAGCACCGAGTTTGTGGTCGATACCGTCCGTCGGGAAGTCGACAAGCAGCTCAAGGGGGTAAAGTTCGCCAGTCGCGATGACCTCGCCACTTTGGCGGACCGGGTAAATCAAATGAAGAGCGACATCGCATCCCTTGGGGCGTTGCGCGAGGATCTCCGTCGCGACGTTATCAAGCTCACCGAAGCTCTTGCCGGTTTGGTGGCACGCAAAGACCAGAGCCCGGAAGCACCTCCTACGGCAAAGAGCGATGCCACACCGCCAACAGCAGAGGCCGACACCGCGAGCAAGGCCATCCCCAAGACTCCGCCTTCAAAGCCCGCAGCCGCGAGGCGTCCTGCCCCAAGAAGGGCGCCAAGCAAGAAGGCTGACGGTGGCCCAGGTGATGGCGGATCCAACTAGCTAAAAGCGCTAGAAGCGTTGCGCAGCGGATGAGTTTGTTCCGGGACTCGCGTTGCTTTGGGCCTCAAGGTAGCTAGATATGGCCGCTCAACTTCCTCCCACAAGCCGCCTTGATAAAGCTTTGGTTGCTCGAGGGTTGGCCCGGAGCCGCGACGAAGCGCTCGAACTCATCGAGGGCAGAAGTGTACGCGTGAATGGGGCCATCGCCGACAAAGCGTCTCGGGTAATCAAGCGCGGGGACAGCCTATTGGTGGTGGAGGCGATATCACGTTTTGTCGGTCGAGGCGCCCGAAAGCTCGTTGGCGCCCTCGACGAGCTCAAGATCGCAACCCAAGGGGTCAACTTTTGCGACCTTGGGTCCTCCACTGGAGGCTTTACTCAAGTGCTTTTGGAGCGCGGCGCGAACCTAGTCGTCGCAGTGGACGTCGGGCGCGGCCAAATGTCTGAGCGAGTCGCCAAAGATCCCAGAGTGATTCTCCTTGAGGGCCTGAACGCTCGAAAACTTACCCGTGCCGAATATCAGCTTCCCGCAATCGACAACGTGGTAGGCGACTTGAGTTTTATCTCCTTAGAGAAGTTCACCTCGGTAATCGTCACCGAGATTCTCCAAGGAAGCGGAAGCTTCTTACTTTTAGTAAAGCCACAGTTCGAATTGGACAGGCAGACGGTTTCTCGGGGGCGCGGAGTAATTCGCGAACCATCAGATTGGGCTCGCGCAATCACCAGGGTTTCGCAAAGCTACCTCGAAGCTGGTGCTCAGATAGTGGCCGTAGTGCCTTCGCCATTGCGAGGCTCCTCTGGCAACCAGGAGTTTTTCATCTACGGTCACGTTGGCATTCCTTCTCTGTCCCCCGGGAGCGATGATCTGGAGAGCTTGGTCTACCAAGCGATCTCGCGGGCCCAACCCCGCGAGGAGGATAATTCCCCCTAGTAGGATGAAGGACTAGTCAAAGCGAATTGGCATTTACGCTGACATCGGCGGGCGCTGACTCTTGGGATGGGGAAGCCGCGGCGGATCGTTCTCAGAACCGTTGCGCTGAACATGCCCTGAAGTTAAGTCTCCGAGATGAGTATCGGCGCTGCCTCAGCTGTGGCCTTTACTAGTAGAAAATACGGTACCACTGGTGGGTCGAATTGGAATCGTCGCGCATCCGCGGCGCGAAGAGGCATTTGTGGCACGTGAGAACCTCCTCGCCTGGTGTCTTGCTCAAGGCCATGAAGCGAAGATCCTCGGAGCGCCGACAGACTCCCTAGGGCTTGATATCGTGGTCTCCTTGGGCGGCGATGGGACGATGCTCCGAGCGTTGGAACTCTGTCTCGCCTATCAGATCCCGGTGCTCGGAGTTAACTTTGGCCACCTTGGCTATCTCACCGAAGTCGAACCCGAAGAGCTCATCGAATCCCTTGAGCGATTCTTTGCGGGAGACTTCGAGATTGAAGAGCGGATGACTCTCGACGTCAGGGTGCGCAAGCTCAACAGCGACTCCTCGGATATGCGTTTCGTGGCCGTGAATGAGCTAGTAGTAGAAAAGTCGCACTCAGGCAACGTGGTCAAGTTAGGGGTAACCATCGCCAATGAGCCGTTTCTGGACTATGAGGCTGACGGGCTCATCGTCTCGACGCCTACTGGTTCCACCGCGTACTCATTCTCAGCGCGTGGACCAGTGGTATCTCCGATGCTTCGAGCGATGATCGTAACCCCGATCTCGCCTCACATGCTCTTTGACCGCGCCATGGTGCTCGAGCCAAATGAGAGCGTCGAGATCACCGTCTTGAATGGTCCGGACGCCACCCTAATGGTCGATGGCGCCAACCGCGAAATCCTTACCTTCGGCGAGTCCGTGGTGTGCAAGACGTCTTTGCTCTCGGCACGCTTGGTGAAATTGGAAGCGCGAGACTTCCGTTCCGTCTTGAAGGCAAAATTTGGCCTCGCCAACAAAGATATGGGTGAATTCTGACCTCGCTAGGCTTTCTGGTATCCTCGGCGGAATCCGCCCATAGATCGAGTGTCACGGAGATTTAGCCTCAGGGGAGATTTGGTAAGCATTGCTCGAGGAACTTGTAGTGGAAAACTTAGGTGTAATCGAGAGGGCCAAGATGCACTTTGGCCCCGGTATGACGGTATTGACTGGCGAGACCGGCGCGGGTAAGACCTTGATCGTGGGGGCTATTGGGCTGGCGATCGGTGCGAGAATGGATGCCCGCGCGATTCGGGTGGGCGCAGATAGCGCCAGCGTTGAGGCGCGCTTTTTCGCAGCCGAACAGGAGTACGTCTTGTCGCGGGCGATCAATCAGCAAGGACGCTCGCGAAGCTATATAAACGGTAAAATGGCCACCCTTGCCGAACTCATCGAGGTGGGTTCGCGCCTCATCGACATTCACGGTCAACATGCGCAAATGAGATTAGCATCCCCCTCGGCGCAACTGGCAATATTGGATGAGCATCTCGGCGTGGACACCTCGATGCGTCAAGAGCTAGAGAGAAGTCTCCAGCGAGCGCGGCGCAGCCGCCAAGAAATGGACTCTAATGCGTCCAAGCGCGACCGCGAGGCAAGCATCGCGAACTTCGAGCTTGCGGAGATCCAAAAGGTCGCACCAACTTCGGCAGATGAAGACCGCGAGCTTGAGGCAGAACTTGACGTCTTGGAGCGATCCGAGGAGTTCCGTTCTCTCTATTTGGAGATCGCCACCCTCATCGAGGGTGATGAAGCTGATGAGTCGGGGAGCTACGTGCGACTGACCCAGCTGGCGCGGCGCTTGCATCGAGAGGCCTCCCTGGCTGGGCTTGCCGACCGCATTGACGCGGTGGCCATCGAACTCGGAGACCTTGCCAGCACCGCCCGGCAGAGCATGGATCAACTCGACTCCAATCCTCTGCGCATCGAGGAGATTCGCTCGAGGCTCGTGGTGTTGCGAGACCTAAAGCGCAAGTACGGCCCCACCCTCGGGGAGGTGATGCAGCTCGCCAGCGAGCTCAGCGATCGCCTCAAGAGGCTAAATTCCACGCCGAGCTCACCAGAAGAGCTTGATGCAGAGATTCACCAACTCAGCGAGCGTCTCGCTGCAGAGAACCAGCGCCTCAGAGAGCTTCGAGCTCGAGGTGCGCAAGAGATATCCGCCGCCATCAACGCCAAGCTTGAGGATCTCTCCTTCTCAAGGGCCAACTTTGAGATCTCCCTCAGCCAAGGTGGAGACGGATCTCCCGTCACCTTCAACTTCTCTCCCAACCCCGGCCAAGCATCCGTTGAGATCTCCCGCTTTGCTTCGGGAGGGGAACTCTCCAGGATTATGTTGGCGCTCTCGCTGGTGATGGGAACCACCGCACCGTGCCAACTTTTTGACGAAGTCGACGCGGGCATCGGGGGAAAGTCTGGCAATGACATCGCGGCTTCGCTCCATGAGCTCTCTTTGCAGCGCCAAGTTATCGTGGTGACCCATCTCGCCCAAGTCGCCGCAGTCGCCGATAATCACTTCACCATCAATAAATTGGCGGGGGAATTCGATACCGTCACCGAAGTGGAGAATTGTGAAGGTGAAGGACGTGTGGAGGAGATCGCACGAATGCTTTCGGGATCGCCAACCTCGCACTCCGCGAAGCGCCACGCGCGCGAGATGCTTGGCTTTGCCCCCAAGACTTAGCGCGTCGCGATGGAGGCGCCACCCTCGCTTGGCCAATGAGTGGGATTGGTAATTTTGAGGCGCGATGGCGCATAGAATTTAGCTGTCGTTTTAACTTTTGGAAGGTGGCTACGGGGTCTTTGGCAAAACACATTTTCGTAACCGGTGGAGTTGCGTCCTCGCTCGGAAAAGGCCTTACGGCATCCTCATTGGGAAGGTTGCTAAAGGCTCGGGGATTGCGTGTTGTCATGCAAAAGCTTGATCCATACATCAACGTGGATCCCGGCACAATGAATCCATTCGAGCACGGAGAGGTGTTTGTCACCGAGGATGGCTCTGAGACCGATCTTGATCTCGGACACTATGAACGTTTCATCGATGTCAACTTGAAGAAGAACTCTTCAGTAACTACGGGCTCAATCTACTCCTCGGTAATTGCCAGGGAGAGGCGTGGCGACTATTTAGGCAAGACCGTGCAGGTCATACCTCATGTGACCGATGAGATCAAGTCGAGAATTTTGGCACTGGCCACTGACGAAGTTGATATCGTCATCACCGAAGTCGGCGGAACCGTTGGCGATATTGAGATCTTGCCGTTTCTGGAAGCGATCCGGCAATTTCGCAAAGATGTTGGACGTGACAACGTCTGCTACCTCCATCTCACTTTGGTGCCCAGCATTGGTCCCAATGGGGAGCAAAAGACCAAACCAACGCAACACTCTGTTACCGAACTTCGCTCACGGGGAATTCAGCCCGACGTCATCGTGTGCCGAAGCTCTGAAGCCCTCACCGACGCACTGAAATCGAAGATCTCGATGTTGAGTGACGTTCCCAAAGACGCGGTGATCTCTGGATACGACGTCTCGAACATTTACGAGCTGCCGCTAGTGCTGCATAAAGAGGGTCTCGACTCTTATATCATCAACCTCCTCCGCGTCGAGAACGTCGGCTTTGAGCTCAACCTTGGATCTTGGATGGAGTTGGTGGCGCGCAGTTCTTCGCTCAACGATTCAGTGAAGATCGGCATCATAGGTAAGTACATCAACTTGCCCGACGCCTACCTTTCGGTGGTCGAAGCGCTGCGCCACGGAGGAATCTTTCACGACGTAGCCATCGACTTGGAGTGGATCCAAGCCGAAGAAGTCTCCCCAATGCTTGCCGAATCCATGTTGGGTCATCTCGCGGGAATTATCATTCCTGGAGGCTTCGGGGAGCGCGGGATAGAAGGAAAGATTGCCGCTGCGGGCTATGCGCGAGAGGCGGATCTTCCTTGTCTCGGCCTCTGTCTCGGCCTTCAAACCATGGTGATCGACGTGGCGCGAAATCTCGCCGGGCTTGATCACGCCCACTCGAGGGAGTTTCGTATCGACACTCCACATCCGGTAATTGACCTTATGGAAGAACAGCGTGGCGTCACCAACATGGGCGGCACCATGCGCCTTGGGGCATACGTAGCGCGCCTTACTCCGGGAACCAAAGTGGCGAACGCTTATGGTGAAACCATCGTCTCTGAGCGCCACCGCCACCGCTTTGAAGTCAATACGCGCTACCGAAAGCGTCTTGAAGAGGCGGGAATGATCTGCTCAGGGGAGTCTCCCGACGGCTCGCTGGTGGAATTTATTGAACTCGCTGACCATCCTTACTGGGTGGGAACGCAAGCTCATCCGGAATTCAAGAGCCGGCCGGATCGTCCCCATCCTCTCTTTCGTGACTTCATCGGTGCGGCCAAGGCCCACGGCTAGTTCGATGGCGAACTTGAAGGTGAATCGACTAGATCGAGACGCGAGAATACCTTGAGTGAATTTAGCGTTGACCCCAGTGCTTCTGTGCTTCAATACCGCGGCGGCTTCCTCGGTGTCGAGACCGTGGCCTACAGTGGGCCAGACGGGCAAGTGCATCAACGCGACGTGGTGCATCATCCCGGTGCCGTGGTGATCGTACCCTATCTCGCAGAGACCGGGTCGATCTTGCTCATCGAGCAGTATCGCGTGGCAACGAACATGGAAATGTTGGAGCTGCCAGCGGGAAAGCGTGATGTTGAGGGAGAAGATCCTCACGATTGCGCGGTGCGCGAGCTTGAAGAAGAACTCGGCTTGCGGGCAACTTCCATGGTGCACTTGGGGAGTTTCTTTAATTCACCGGGCTTCTGCGATGAGTTAACCCACGTCTATCTCGCCCGGGGACTATCGCGAGGGAGTTGGAATCCCCAGGGCGCTGAAGAGGCACTAGCAAAGCGACGGTCGGTGGCTTTGATGAATCTTGAGCGTTTAATGGCCGCCGGCAAGATCATCGACGCCAAGACGATCGTCGGTATGTATGCCACGCGTTCCTACCTCGATGATTTGGCAATTCCCGAAAACATCGTCGACGATATCGAAGCCGAGGATTTCGCCGTCGTCGAGAGCGGCTAAAGCGATTGCCGGTGGTTACACCTTCCGGCGATGATCTATTGATTATCGAAGGTTATCTCGACGAACTGCGCCTGGTGTATGGGCGGGCGGCAAACACCGTGGACTCTTACTATCTCGACCTCTGTAAAGCTGCCGGGATGCTAGCCGAAGGGGGCGTCGGCTTGCTGGCCGCTAGCCAAGATGACATAGCCACGCTGATGGGAACTCTTCGCGGTCAGATGGCGGAGTCTTCTCTGGCCCGCATGATGTCCGCGCTACGAAACCTCTATCGTTGGCTCGTGGAAGTGGGAAACCTCCCTGCTTCACCGCTGGATCACCTTGAGATACCCCGAGTTCCCTATCGCCTTCCCGA
>JAKASN010000021.1 GCA_021819025.1 Actinomycetes bacterium
GACGGCGGGGTCTTCCGCTTCGGTGACGCCAACTTCTACGGCTCCATGGGTGGCAAGACCCTCAATGCCCCCGTGGTGGGTATCGCCTCCACTGCAGATGGAGCGGGCTACTGGATGGTGGCCCAAGATGGCGGGGTCTTCAACTTTGGAGACGCCAACTTCTACGGCTCCATGGGCGGCGTAATGCTCAACAAACCCATCGTTGGCATCTCGCCTACCCCTGACGGCAAAGGCTACACCATTGTCGGCTCCGATGGCGGAACCTTCAACTTCGGCGACGCCAAGTTCGATGGCTCACTTGCTAACGTGGTCTTGAATGCTCCCATTGTCGGAGTCGCTATCGGATACTAGTGGCACCGTGATCAACGTCCACGGAGGTGATCTTGGCTATCCAAGTGGTCACTTTCCGTGGACGGCTGCGTTGCTCGCAACTTGGCGCCTCGGTGCCTTTGGTCGCTGAGTGAACCAGCGACGCAATCTCACCTAGACTGCGATAGACCCGGTCATTTTGGCGAGGCCCGGTATCGCAGATGTTTTCTCGATGGGGAGCGTAGTTGTTTCAAGGTCGTGACAAGATCCAAGGCAACGATCAAAATAACTTGACGGTGACGGCGTTGATCGAGAAATTCTTCGATGAAAATGCCAAACTTCTTCTCGGGTATGCCATCAATAAAGTTGGCGATGTCCACGAGGCACAAGACCTCGTCCAAGAGACCGCACTTCAGGCGTTGAAGCGCTCTACGACGTTTGATCCAAGGCGAGGATCGCTCAAGACTTGGATATTTTTGATCCTGGACTCCTTGGCTATCGACTGGCATCGGAGCCGCGAAAAACGAAAGCTCTCCCGGATCGTCGGGGTCGAAGACGATGGAGGTTCGTGGTCTATGGGGCTGACGGCGGAGATGGGATCGAGGTTGGAGTTGGAATCTGTGCTCGCGTGGCTTTCCAACGAGCATCGCGAGGTGATAAAGCTTGTGGTTCTCGACGGTATGACGTCTGTCGAAGCCGCCTCTATGCTTGGGATCCTTCCCGGAACAGCACGAAGTCGGCTCTTCTACGCACTTGGCCAGCTGCGTAGCGAATTTGCGGCAAGGAGTGGTTTGATTGGCTGAGTGCGCTAAGGATTTTCGTGACCTCGTCGTGCAACGCGCAATCGGCGAGATTTCCGCTTCGGACGCTCTAGTGCTCGATGCTCACCTTTCTACTTGCGAGGTTTGTGCCAGCGACTTGGTTGATGTTGCGACGTCGCTCTCGGCACTGCGCTCACTCGCGAGTTATCCTGTCGCAAACCCGAAGCCCATGTTGGTACCTGAGTTCCCCTCGCACGCCATTACCTCGCTGGGGCGGGAGAGCATTTTGCGGAGACTGGCATTTATCGGTGCGGCGGCAGCAATTTTTATCGGCGGCGTTATTTTTGGACACCTTGATGTGGGATCTTCAAACTTGGCATCCCCCCTTGTGGCGCCGAAGGTCGTCCAGCTCAGCCCTGGACTTGGTGTGTCGCTGAATGGAGTCGCGCAACTGGCCGATGAAGGTTGGGGCACTCAGGCTACTTTCCAGCTTTCGCACGTACCGGCTCATGTGACCCTCGCCCTCTGGCTCGAGGACGCGAGTGGGAAGCACGTCTCCGCGGGATCAGTTCAAAGTGCCGCAGGCGGGACACTGCGCATCACGACGGCTTCGGCGTTGCACGCCAACCAGGTGGTTGCTGCTGGTTATACCCTTATTACTTGATGACCGCTGTTCCTAATCTAATTTAGAATGGGCCACCTTGGCCACCCAGAACCGGTTAGTCAGGGCCTAATGCTTTTGGCCCGCCGCTCAGATGTTCGCCGAAGCGTTTCAGGGTTTACCTTTTCCCGAGAAACTCCCGCATGAGGCACACGAATGCTAGCTGGGGGCCGGTTAGCGTGTTTGCCTCGCTGGTCAATCTTAACGTGGTACTTGACGAACCTTCGAAATCTAAGGCCGTTGACCCTAGCAGATGAGGGATATTGACTCTAAGGCACCGATCGTCATATCGATGAAAATCGATGTAACGAGTTACCGTCTCAATTCGTGGGCAAGTGATCGCGCGCAGCGCCGCTTGAGACTCGACCTTGAGGAGCAGCATGCAAGGCGCTGAAGATAAAAGTGATCTCGACGAGTTAACCTCGTTGCGACCCACGGGAAGTGGCCGTGCTGCAGTTCAAGCGGAGCGGCTATGGTTACGGGACTTCCACCCGGGATGGTTTGGTGCAGTGATGGGGACTGCGGTAATTGGTATTATCGCATCGATGAATCCGGGCAAGTTTGCCTCTTGGGCCAACACGATGCGCTATATCTCCGTCGGGGCAACCGTGCTCGCCGCAGCTCTATTCGTGGTGATCGCAATTCCGTATCTATCGCGTTGGCTGATTCATTCCGGTGCTGCGTGGAAGGACATGCGTGATCCAGTAGCTGGGCCTCTACACGGGACATTTCCTGGTGCTATTCTGGTCTTGGCGGCAGCAGTAGCAAACGTCGGCCCCCGTGAAATCTCTGTCGGTGCCACCTCGGATATCGTTGCTGGCCTAGCCGTTGTCGGAGTCCCGCTGGCACTCGCGATCAGTCTTCTTTTTGCCTACCTTCTTTTTACCCTTGATTTGCCGGACGTACGCCTTGTAAATGGTGGATGGTTCATCCCCCCAGTTGTCACCATAATTGTTCCTGTGGTTCTCCTAACCCTTCTAGGCGACGTCGCTCACCTGACCGCGAGGTTGCTTTTGTTTGCCGCCTACGCCTTCTGGGGAATCGGATTTCTCCTCTTTCTGCTCGTGATGGGCTTGCTCCATGATCGCCTTGTCACTCAAGCGCTTCCCCCAGCAGAGATGGCTCCTTCGCTTTGGATCGTACTTGGGCCAGTCGGAGTCGGCACTTCCGCGCTCATTGGTCTCGGCCATGCTACTCCTGAAATTCTCGGACCCTCGGCAGCGGTGATGGGGATTGTCTCACTGTTAGGGGCAAGTATTCTTTGGGGCTTCGGTGCGTGGTGGTTGCTTGTGGCGTTGATGTTGCTGGGGCGCTACATAAGGCGTGGTGGAGTTCCCTATGGAATCGGCTGGTGGGCTTTCACCTTCCCTCTCGGCGCTTTGACCTTGGCGACCGTGGCGCTCGGGAGAGCATGGTCGCTGGCCGCTCTGGCAGACATTTCCCTAGCAATGTTCGTGCTGCTGGTTTTGCTGTGGCTGATCGTCACGGTGCGTACCCTAGATTCACTTGCCAAGGGGACGCTTTGGGTAAGGACGTTGCCAGCCTCTCCACCCAAGACATGATCGTGCCCATGAAATCTAGCTTCCCTAGTAACTTGCTGTTGTGGACGCCGCTGCTGCGATATTAATGATCGGCAGGCAAGTGTTGGCGACAGTGGCGCTTGGAGTGGACTTTTGTGATTGGGTCGATGCATCGATGGGCTCGTTCGCCTTCGTAGATCGGTGAATTTGGAGGTTGGAAATAATGCCATATGAAACCAAGCCCCGTGTAGTGATTCTCGGTGCGGGGTTTGCCGGCTTGAGGATTCTCTACCGACTCGCTGGTAAGGCCGACATCGTTCTCGTTGACCCGAGAGCCACGAGCCTTGCCAAGCCAGTGCTTCCCGAGGTTGCGTTTGCTGGCAAACCGATTGCGCATGCCAGTTTCCCGATCGCCCCGATAGCCAAGCGGCTTGGCGTTACCTTCATTCATGCTGCCGTCGTGGCGATTGACCCTTCGTCGCAGATCGTTGCTACCAGCACTGGGGAGAAGGTCGCCTTTGACTTTCTCATTATCACCCTGGGAGCGACCAAGGACTATCGGGCGATTCCCGGCTTGGAGGAGTACGGATACTCGGTTTGTGACGACGAGCATGCGCCACTGCTCTGGGCCGCGGTGGAAAACTTTCGCGGTGGTCCCGTGGTGACGGGGGCCGCCCTTACGACCTGGGGCACGCGCGTAAAGGTGCCTGAGCTCAAGGCTCCTTGTGAAGGTCCTATTGGTGAGGTGATGTTCATGGTCGACTACGCCCTGGCAGGGCGCAAAGTCGGGCATTCGATTTCGGTATTTTCCCCGGGATCGATCTTTTTCGAAGACGTAGGGCCGACCGTCCATGCAGCCGTGGAACCCCTTATCGCATCCCATGGCATCAAGGTCGTGACGGATAAAGTGTTAACTGCCGTTGAGCCCGGTGGAGTCCAGTTTGGGGATGGGACTTCGATGGAATCGGCCCTATCGATAGTGATTCCTCCCTATCGCGGTCCGAAGCTTCTCCTTGAATCGGGACTCGGTGATGAGGCGGGATTTTTGCCCGTTGATGAAACGATGCGGTCCCTGGATCACCCAAGGATTTATGGCGCCGGAGACGTGACAGCCCTGTCGATGCCCAAGCTCGGCCACATTGCCGTGCATCAAGCCGACATCGTGGTTTCAAGCCTTCTTGCGGAGATTACTGGCAAGGGCAAGATACTGAAGTACCAACCGGAGGTATTCTGCATTATGAATCGAGGTGGAGACCAGGCGACGCTGATTCTTTCGGACTTCCTTTTTGGTGGATCGCGCGATATTGCCAAGAGTGGCCGGTTGGCCCACTTGATGAAGTGGAGCTTTGACTCCTGGAGCTTTCACACCCACGGCCACCTTCCTCCAGATGCCCTTAACGAAGGGCTGGAGTTTGTTCTCGAGCACCTCTAAATCTTCTCTCGTGGAAGCATCGCCTCCGGCGGCCGTGGTGAGATGAGCGATCGAAATGGCATGGCGGGAAAGCTAATTCAGTAGTTTTTCTTTTCGACGAAATATGGCGTTGGTGGGTCGAGCATACTTACTATCCATCTTGAGGTGCTCCATGGGTCGCTTCGCCGGAGAGTATGCCTTGCCAAGTCTGGGGCCGCAAAGATATTAATGTTCGAGACACCGACTATAGACCGAGGGCACTGAGACCCGGTTCATCGTCGGGGCGACGCCCGAGGGGCCAACGGTATTTGCGCTGTGCTTCGCTGAGCTCCAAGTCGTTGATGGACGCGTGTCTTTTTGCCATCAACCCAGATTCATTGAACTCCCAATTTTCGTTGCCGTATGACCTGAACCAGCGGCCCGCGTCGTCGTGCCACTCATAGGCGAAGCGAACGGCGATGCGGTTGTCGGTATATGCCCAAAGCTCCTTGATGAGGCGGTAGTCGAGTTCCTTGGACCATTTCCTCCTTAGGAACGACACGATCTCGTCCCGTCCCCGAATGAATTCTGAGCGATTGCGCCACTGGCTGTCGACGGTGTAGGCGAGGGCGACTTTCTCGGGATCTCGAGCGTTCCAGGCATCTTCGGCGAGACGCACTTTTTGGGCGGCAGTCGCTTGGGTAAACGGGGGGAGAGGAGGTCTGGCCCCTTCTGCTTCGGCCATAGCGTTGGCTCCTTGGAGCTTGGAGTTGGCAAAGGTCACTGGCAATTCTAGATGAGGTTGGCACGCCGAGATTGCCATTTAGGTCCAGGGTAGGGAGATTTCGGTATATGCCCTTGAAGGCGCGTTCGTATATCTACGAACTTTACTTTTCTGGGGGGGGGAAGATCTGCTCCTGGCACGGTGGTTAGGGCAGTTGCTTTCTTGCTATCGGTAGCGACGTTATCGCCGAGGCTCAATGCGGATCTCCCTCAGCGCCCCGTGATGAGTTCACCGAGACGTTTGGTGCGAGACCGGCACCTTGTAAGAGACGTTGAAAAGAAAATCTCGGGAGTCACCCCTTCCGCCGCCGGTAGTCGTGCCGGCGATCTGAGTCGCTAGCCGGCGAGGTTTCATTGCAAAGCGAATCGATTCGGACTTTCTATCCGATGTCGGAGTGGTGTTTTTCCCTGTCTCTGCGCTCTGTATCGCAGAAGTGCTGGGATTTAGCTCAATCGCCTCTCGATTTACAGGCCTACAAAGCCGCAGGGCAGCCCCAACAGGTGGTTGCGACGCGTTGCCTTGGTTGATTCTCCGGCCACTCGTTGGGATGGGGGCGCTCGAAGCCAAGTCCAAGGTGCGCCGCGGGGGACCGCCGCCGCGTTGTGGCCGAGATTGCCGGTATTTCCATGGCGCCCATGCGTCCAACCCGATACCGAGTCGGTCGAGGCTTCGCAAGAAGGAGCGTACTCACCGGAGCGATCCGCTTTAGCGAGGGCGAGGTGCCGTAAGGCCTCAGGTGGGCCAGGCGATGGTTTTGGTGCGGATCATCCTAAGTTGGGTAAGTTCGCCACCGTGGTGCTTCAAGAGCAGATCTTCGAGAGTAGGAGTACAAATCGGGTTGGATACTCCAAGCACGGTGAACTGCCTCACATGCCACCGTATTGCCCTGCGAAATGCCTGCCAACGAAGGGGAAGTGCGCGAACAGGTACGCATCGCCTCACCCGACTCGGGCTCGAAGTGAAGATTCTTTAGCTCGGGAAGGGTCTGGGCGAAGTTCGTTGAAAGCTCAGCGCCAGTCGCTGCACGCTGTTCGAAGGTTGCTAAGGTGCGTCTGCCAAAGCAATAGATCTGGTCGAGCGGCCGAAGAGTCTTCGCTTGTGTCAATAACGGTGGTAGTAGCGGCTTAAGTTTGGAGCGCCGGCGACTTCCGGACGCTTCATCTAGCTCATCTACTCGATTTGTTGAGAAACCAGCGCTCTACTGTCCAATTGATGGTCTCTTGCCAGCACCACGAAGGGCGTGATTCGCACGAGCAGGGGTGGCAGGGCATCGGTGCAAAGGGCGACCTTCAATGGTGGTATCTCCCCCAAGCGGGTGTTGAGAGTGAGTCCAGGTCCGAAAAGCTTCGCCGAGGTGACTGAGGTGAATCAAAAGGCTCGACGCCGAGTTTTACAGCAACCCTAGCGGGGTTCCATGCGAGGTGGGCAGGATTAAGCATCATGGTGGTATCACACTTGAATCGAGATCCCTGCTCGCGTATCGAGACCCATAGGCGCATCTGGAAGGGCAGTTCTTGGTCCTTTACTTGGCCTTGACGGCCGCGAGGAGCCGGGAAGAAGCAAATTTGCCGAGATGCATTTCTTGGCCAAGGTGGGACAGAATTGCGCGGGTAGGCGTCGCCTGAGAACTTGCGTTGGAAGCTCCGGACGGGCGCGCAAGACCACTACCTCAATAAAAAAGGTAGGCGATGAGGCGTCAAACTCCCTAGATATGATGAAGTACATGGTACGGCGTCAATTAGAAGTGACCGATGAGGAGTGCTGCAGCCCAGGGCTCGTCTCGTCGGTGCTACCTCTCGACGATGATCGGCTCGCGCAAATGGCCAAAGCCCTCGGGCATCCCGCGAGGGTGCGGATTTTGCGACTCTTGGCCGATCGAGGCGCATGCATTACTGGGGACCTCGTCGCCGAACTTCCACTTGCCCAATCCACAGTGTCAGAGCACCTCCGCATCTTGCGCGATGCTGGTCTCATCCAAGGTGAAATCGAAGGTCCAAGGACTTCATACTGCATTAACTCGGGGGGATTGTTGGCTCTCAAGGCGGCCGTTCAATCCTTGTGAAGGCGAGCTGTCCTAGATAGATCGAAGATCGTCGAATGACGATATACTAAATGGGTAACTGATCATTCGGAGTTGATCCGAGACGGAGGATACTAGTGCCCAAGACGGTGATATTTATCTTTCATGACGACGATGCCTCCCTAAACGCTGGATCGCATGTTGCGGAGCGCATACGCCAGGTGGCCCAGGAACAGAAGGTCGAGCTCGAAGTGTTTTGCTTTGGGCCGGCTCAAGGTGCCTTGAGCGATGAGACCGACAACCCTGTACGTATTGAGTACCGAGAACAGATCGACGCGCTTGTCGCAGCCGGAGTTCCGGTTGGAGCATGCTTGAATGCCGCCACTGCAAACGGAAGTGTTGATGAGTTGACCGGGCGGGGTATCGCATTGCAGTTTGCTCGCGACGCCTTTGCCCGTTATGGGCTCGAAGGCGCGTCAGTGGTGAGTTTTTGATCGGAGATGCCATGACGAAGAGCGATGAGGGTTTTTCCGATTCCAGCCCCGACGACGGGCGGAGCTGGTTGGTGCCTTACTGGTTGGGCGAGGCGGTGGATTTGCCTCACTTCGAGGTGATTGACACCCGTTCTGCCCAGGGCCGTCTCGAGAAGCGAAGCAAAACGGTGACTATCGCAGACCTCATCCTCTTCCACGGGCACGCCTGTGACGGACTAATTCGCGGAGCATACGCGATGCGGGCACTTGCCGATGTCGCCTTCGCCAAGGGTGTCTTCGACCGAAGCGACTTGACGGTGGTCTCCAAGAACAGCCCGTGTCTCGGTGACGTTGCCGCGTATCTGACCGGAGGACGCGTGCGCTTTGGAACTCATCGCCTTGACAACGAACTTGGCGTGGGTTTTGTAATTTGTAAACATTCCAGCGGTGAAGTGTTTCAGGTTCGCGAGGAGCCGGGTTTCTTCCCGGCAATCATAACTGCGTGGGAGGCGGCGCTGCTCGACGAAGCTATCGTCGCCAACGGCACTTTGACTGCAGAAGAGAAGGCTGAGATGGTTGCCGTCAATGAGGCACAGCAATGGGACTGGGTTCGGAGCGTGCTTCTTCCCACCAGACCTGCCGAGCACTACTTTGTGTCGCGCCTAGTCGATTTCAAGCTGCCCGATCCGATTTACCAGGCAAGACGAACCGACGTGGTAAACCGCAACGTTCCTGGCGCCAAGGACTATCACAGTCCTTATGAGTACAGTATCGACACTCGCAGTCGCAAGCGCGATGTGCCAAGCATGGACATTTGGGTGGAGAAGTACTTCGAGGGACCGCCCCGTATAAGCTCCGACTAAGATCGAGAATCGACGATATACGATATTGCCTGTCTTGATGCCTTGCCGACTTAGGCAAACTGCGATGCGATGAATATAGGGAGGATCTTGGAAATGCCAACGATCGAAGTATACGATCCTGCAATGTGCTGTTCAACGGGCGTGTGTGGGCCTAGCGCCGATGCCGACCTTGCGCGTTTTGCCGGGGATTTGGATTGGCTGGCTTCAGTCGGCGTGGAGGTTGAACGCTATAACCTCGGAAATGAGCCTGGTCGCTTTGCCCAAAACGTACACGTGCGTGACTTGCTCACCGAAAAAGGAGAGGATGCTCTTCCGGTGGTCATGGTCGCCGAGAGGGTTGTCGCCTCGGGGTATTATCCAAGGCGTGATGAGCTCGCGAGTTGGGCGGGTCTCGCCGATGCGGTTGCGATCGTTCCCAACGCGGTGGTAGTTGAGCTCACCGCCATCGGCGCTGCGGTTGCGTCAAATTGCGAGCCCTGTCTCAGGTACCATTTCGACGCCGTTATCAAGTTGGGAATTTCACCGGAACAGGTTTCGCTGGCGATCAGAACCGCACAGACCGTGAAAGAGACCCCTGCTGCCGCAATCGCCAACCTCGCCGAGGAGTTGTTGGCTTCCACCCTTGGCAATGATGGAAAAGCTGAGCGAACAGAGGGTGCCAATCCAGATGGCGCCGAGCCATGCTGTGGAGGAGCTTCCCCCGCTGCTGCTTCCCCGCTTAAAATTTCTACCGGATGTTGCTGAGGTTATAGGTAAGTGCTTGAGGAACTCATCGGAGAGCCGACTCGTTACCTTTTTTTCACCGGAAAGGGCGGGGTGGGGAAGACCTCTTTGTCCGTGGCGACAGCGATTGCTTTGGCCGACAGTGGCCGCCGGGTGTTGCTGGTGAGTACTGACCCTGCCTCTAACTTATCTGAAGTTTTGGAGAGCAAAGTCGGGATTCATCCCGATCCGATCTCTGGCGTCGAGGGGCTCTGGGCGATGGATGTGGATCCGCTCGCAGCGGCGGCCGAATATCGCGAACGCGTCGTGGGTCCATATCGGGGAATCTTGCCAGAGGGGGTGATCGCGGGAATTGAAGAGCAGTTGTCTGGTGCATGTACGGTAGAGATTGCGGCCTTCGACCGCTTCACCGGGTTGTTGGTTGACGCTTCTGACTATGACCATGTGGTATTTGACACAGCTCCCACCGGACACACCCTGCGGCTATTGGCTTTGCCGGGGGCTTGGACAGAGTTTCTCGATACCAACAGCGCTGGGGTGACGTGCATCGGCCCTCTCTCGGGCTTGACCGAGCAACGAGAGCGTTATCGCGAGGCGCTTGCGACGCTCTCGAATCCGCTTCGCACAACCGTGGTTCTAGTTTCGCGCCCCGAAGCGGATGCGATAGAAGAGGTGCTTCGCTCTTCGATTGAACTTACTGCAGCTGGCCTAAGTAATCAGCGCCTGGTACTCAACGGCATCTTTACCCCGAGCAGTACCGATCCCGTCGCGCTGCGTTTTGCTTCACGCCAGCAGGAGGTGCTGGGGGGGATCGCAAAGCGTTTCGAGGGATTCGAGGTCGGTACCGTGGCGCTGCAACCCTATTCTCCCATCGGGGTTGCGTCGTTGCGCTCGTTCCTCCGATCGGATTCGGGCGAGGTGGCCGCCGCGGGGTATTCTGAGGCCCCCTCTGTAGAGGTGGATAAATTCTCCGAACTCCTCGACGAAATCGTTGCTTCGCGACGCGGCTTAATAATGACCGTGGGAAAGGGAGGCGTCGGAAAAACCACCATCGCTGGCGCCATTGCATGTGCCGTGGCAGCGCGAGGAGTGGAGGTGGTGTTATCCACCACGGATCCCGCTGCGCATCTGACGGGACTACTCGGTGGCGAAACCTTGCCCGAGGGCCTGCGCGTTGAGCGAATCGATCCAGCGGAAGTGACTTCGTCATATGCGGCCGAGGTCGTCGCCACCTTAGGGCCGGAACTTGAGCAAGAGGGCCTAGAAGTACTAATGGAGGATCTCAGGTCTCCTTGCACCGAGGAGATCGCGGTCTTTCGTGCATTTGCCGATGTTGTGGGACGCGCTCAAGAAAGCGTGGTGGTGTTGGATACCGCGCCAGATC
>JAKASN010000022.1 GCA_021819025.1 Actinomycetes bacterium
CCTCAAGCGCCTCATCGTGGGTGGCTTTGAGCGCGTCTTTGAGATCGGTCGCGTCTTTCGCAACGAGGGGATCTCGCCGCGTCATAATCCCGAGTTCACCATGCTCGAGCTTTACCAGGCCTATGCTGACTACGGCGACATGATGGCCCTCACCGAGTGGCTGGTCTCTGAGTTGGTAGTCTCGATCTTTGGCGACACCAAGATCATCTACCAGGGCCGGACGGTGGACTTTTCCGTTCCGTGGAGGCGCGCCTCGCTTGAGGACCTTGCTTCTGAGTCTCTGGGGTATCCGCTAAACATCGAACTAGGGCGAGAGCGCCTCGTGGAAATTGCTGCCGAGCACGGCATCGCTGCCGATTCGAGTTGGGGCCCGGGCAAGCTGGTGCTGGAGATCTACGAGAAGACTACCGAATCAAATCTGTGGGGGCCGATCTTTGTCACCGACTTTCCCAAAGAGGTTTCACCTCTGGCGAGAGACCATCGCTCCAAGGCTGACCGTGTGGAGAGATTCGAAGTGATCGTGGCGGGTCGGGAGCTGGCAAACGCCTTTTCTGAACTCAACGATCCAGACGAACAGCGCTTGCGCTTTAGTCATCAGGTGGAGATGGGTCGATCGGGCGACGACGAGGCGATGAGCATGGACGAGGACTATCTTCGTGCGTTGGAGTACGGCTTACCGCCCACTGGCGGGCTGGGAATTGGCATCGATCGCCTGGTAATGCTCCTCGCCGATGCGTCGCAAATCCGCGAAGTCATTGCCTTTCCCGCCATGCGCCCCGAACAGATCTGAGAACTTTAGGCGAGGGGGAGACGGGAATTAGCCGGCGATTATTTCCAGCTGTTTGCGATTTTTGATGCGGTAGTTGCGATCATTAATTTCGATATAGCCTGCTCTTACGAAGGTAGCAAGAGTCTTGTTGACTCGTTCTCGGGAAGCGCCGATGAGCCCGGCGAGTTCCTCTTGGGTGAGTGGTATTACAAACTCATCCGCTTCGCCAGCCAGCTCGATGATGCGTTTGGCGGTGCGACCTGTGACGTCGAGGAACATTGCGTCGGTTAGCGCGTCATCAGTCTGTCTCAGTCGCCTCGCGAGAAGCTGTACCAGCGACCAGAGAAGTTTCGGTCGTGACTCGATGGCTTGGCGGATCGGTGGATAGGGAATCTCCAATAATTCGGAACCTTCGATGGCGCGGGCCGTCGCAGATCGTCCAGCTTCGTCGAAGAGGCTCATCTCCCCGAAGAGGTCTCCGGACTCCATCATTGCCACCATCGACTCCTTGCGATCCAGGAAGGACTTAAGGATTCCGACTCTGCCGCTGATGACAACGTACAAAGCGTGTGCTTGATCGCCTTCGTGAAAGATTTCTTGGTTGCGACGGTAGAAAACTCTGCGATGCTGAGACAACACCGCGGCGAGCGTGTCGTCGTCCAGCGCCTGGAAAAATGAGGTCCCCGAGAGCAGTTCTACTATGTCCACGCCAATAAGCTACCCAGATTTAAACCGAAATTCTTGTTGGATTGGAAAGTATTGACCATTTCCGCCTACAATACTTACCTTTGTCCCGGGCCATTCATCGGCATTTGGCTCTAAAATTAATAGGTCAACATATTAGCCCGGGAGAAAAATGAAATTCGAGGTTGGAGACAAAGTAGTCTACCCACACCATGGAGCTGCCGTCATCGAGAAGAGGGAGGCCATGGATCTGCTGGGCGAGACGCGCGAATACCTCGTACTTAAGCTTGCCTTTGGCGACCTCACTCTGAAGGTCCCGGTCGAAAAAGCCGAGGAAGTGGGGATCCGAGAGGTAATCAACGACGAGGAAGTTGAAGAAGTTTTTGCCGTCCTCAAGAAGAAGGATGCGCGAACGCCTACTAACTGGAGCCGTCGCTACAAGAACCACGTCGAGAAGCTCAAGTCTGGCGATATCTATCAAGTCGCCGAAGTGGTGCGGAACTTGTCGATTCGCGACAAGGACAAGGGTCTTTCAGCGGGAGAGAAGAGAATGCTCTCCAAAGCTCGCCAGATCCTGGTTTCTGAATTGACCTTTGCGCTGGGCGTGCCCGAAGCCGAAGCCGAAGCAAAACTGGACGAGGCTCTCGCCTGAAGCCGAGTTAGAGACGTCTGGTGTCTCGGGGAGCCCGAAACAAAGTGGTCTGGACGATCCTTGTCGCAGCCGGCAAGGGATCGAGGTTTGGCGGACCTAAGCAGCTTACCGAAGTGGGAGGCCGTTCCCTTATCGATATCGCCTTAGACGTCGCGATGCCCCTGAGCGACGGAGTGGTGTTGGTGGTGCCTCAGCAAAACTCTACCGACATGGCTCGCTCGGGGTGCGTCGTGGTGTCCGGCGGCGAGACGCGCAGCGATTCGGTTCGTGCCGGATTGGCGCGGGTTCCCATTGAGGCTGACTTTGTCCTCGTCCACGACGTAGCTCGCCCGATGGCTTCAAGGGAGCTCTTTTCGCGAGTGATAGCAGCTCTCGAAGATGGTGAAGTCGCCGTGGTTCCAGTCGTGCCGGTAGTTGACTCCTTGAAGCGCCTCAGCGACGCCTCTGGCCTGGTTGCGGTGCCTCGCGAAGGGATCTTCGCGGCGCAGACCCCGCAGGGTTTTAGCGCGGCGGCGCTGCGCGAGCTTCATGCCGCGGGTCTAGACACCACCGATGATTCCACAGCCGCGGAAAAGATCGGGATTCGAGTCTTTGGCGTGGCCGGAGAGACGCATAATTTCAAGATCACTACCCATGCCGACTTGGCGGTAGCCAATGCGCTATGGGACGTGGGCGTTGGCGGCAACACTTAGGAGTCGAGATGGAATTAAAAGACCTTGCCCGCTTACGAGTCGGCTCCGGATTCGATCTCCACCCGCTTAGCCGTGACGAGAACCGTCGTTTCGTGCTCGGTGGAGTGCAAGTCTCATCCCATAACGGTCCGTTGGGCCACTCCGATGCCGATGTCGTTTGTCACGCCCTCGCCGATGCACTTCTCGGCAGCGTCGGCCTCGGGGGCATTGGCGATCATTTCCTCGATTCTGACCCCGCTTGGAGTGGAGCGAACTCTCTCGATTTGCTCACTCGGTGCCACGAACTCTTTCGCCAAGAGGGATTTGTTCTTGTCAACGGAGATGCCACGGTGATTCTCCAGGAGCCCAAGTTGGCGAACTACCGTGACGCGATGCAAGCCAAGCTTTCGACCGCACTTGGAGCGCCGATCTCAGTAAAGGCCAAGAGCCCGGAGCACATCGGCGCGCTCGGGGCATCCGAAGCGGTAGTTTGCCTCGCTTCGATACTCGCGTTCTCCAACCGAGCTTGACAGTGGCGCCTCGCGGTTAGAATCTTCGGGTTCACCAGTGGATAAATTGTGCAGCCTCATGCTTGTGGGGTTGGCGAGCCACGATTCCTGCGGAGGAACTCTAACGCGTTCCTGACGCCGGAGATATTGCCCGAGGAGATTGGCCAATGCCACAACCCAAGCGCCGAAGCCACGAGCCGCGCCGAACCAAGGACGCTGAATTTCATGCGCCGCGCCGTCGCTCGCTAGGCGGCGACCAAATTGAAGGTCGCCAAGCCGTCAAGGAGCTGATTCTGGCTCGAAGGCGCACCGTGGAATACGTCTGGCTCGAAGATAGTGTGGTGCGCAAAGGGATTATCGCTGAAATTGTCGATCTCTGTCTGGCGCGCCGGATACCTCTAATCACTGTGTCACGGCGAAAGTTCGAGATGTCGGTGAGGTCAGAAGGCAATCAGGGAATTCTTGCCCGAGCGGCCGCGCTGCGCGAAGAAGACCTCACCGAGATGGTGAACGCGGTGCCAAACCCGTTTCTACTCCTCATCGATGGGATCACCGATCCCCATAACCTTGGCGCGGTGCTCAGATCGGCCGAGCTCTCAGGTGTCACGGGCGTGGTGCTCCCGCAAAACAGAACCTCGATGATTACTCCCACCGTTGCCAAGGCGGCTGCTGGTGCGGTGGAGCATTTGAGCTTTGCTCTGGTGCCGGGTATTCCCAGCGCCTTGATGAGCCTTGCGACCTTGGGGGTATATTTGGTCGGGCTTGACGTGCGAGGAAAGACCAGCGTATATAACATCGCTACCGGCGATACGGGCCGTATCGCGTTGGTGCTTGGCGCTGAGGACAAGGGATTGGCACGTTTGAGTGCCGAGCGTTGTGACTTGCTGGTGCGCATTCCCCAAGTAGGCAGGCTGGATTCACTCAACGTGTCTGCCGCCGCGGCGGTGGCGCTCTTTGAAGTCTCGCGTCTGCGCAGCTCCGGGGTGGAGCCAACCGAGAAGCCAGAGCCGGTGGTCGGACTCGAACCGACGACCTGACGATTACAAATCGCCTGCGCTACCAGCTGCGCCACACCGGCATTAGGCGATAGATCTTACCCGGTGAATAAATCACTTTCGCCAAAGGTAGCGCGATACGATGGCTAAAGAAACTGGCGGGAGGTTGCGTCAATGGACGCCGGTGAACCAGCGCTTTGAGAAATAAAGAAGAGATCGGCCAAAAAAACCTTGGCGGGTCTTCGCAGGGTTGGCAAGAATTACATTAGTGTAATTGTAAGAATTTGTTAGATTCAGATTTCCGTGTTAGTGATCGACCCAGGCCCCTGTCTGCGGGGGAGGAGTGCTCATGACTGAGGGTAGGTATCCACCTGATGACATGTTCAAGGCCGACTTTGAGAGAGGGCGGCCACCTCACAAACCTACCCTCTTAGAGCGCCTGGGCGAAACCCGAGACGCTGTGGTCTACAAACTCACGGTAAAACCGCGGCGGATCCCGCGTACCGGTTCGGCTGCGCCGAGCGCTCCGGCCCAAGAGGCTGCAGATCTTGTCTCCCACAGTGACGGCGAAACACCACCCAAAGATGCGGTAATCGGAGCTGCAAGGTTGCGCCCCACCGAACTTCGCGCCGAGCTATCCGATAGCGAAACACCGCTGGATTCCCCTTCAGACGAGCGCGCTGATGGGGCCGCCGAGGTCGAACAAGCTCCCGCCGAGGTCGAACAAGCTCCCGCCGAGGTCGAACAAGCTCCCGCCGAGGTTCTGGAGCCACCAACTCCACTCACGAGGCGCATCGCAGGAGCTGGAATGTTCCGCCCGCCTCCGCCGCCGCTTTCGGCTCCCCGCGCTCCCGAGGTTTTGCCTTCACGCGAGGCAGATACGGCGACCTTTCCTCCGAGCCCTGGGGATGTGCGAGCAAACCCCCCAGACTCGGCTGCTGATCTCGACCGTACCGGAGCAGCCTCCACTCTCGCGCCGAGCGATTCCCCGAAGCCCGCCTTGGCGCCCAAGGAAGTTGGGGCGGATAAAGGCGCGGCGGTCCCGCGCGATGAAGCTTTGAACCAGGCGCACCTCGAATGGCCCAGCGCTGAAGATTCCTCGCTCTTCGAATATCAAAGCGCCACCGAGCTGCGCATGCCCGAAACACTGTGGGATCGCGCGCGAAGCTTACTCCGCTCTGTGGTGGCCCTTAGCCGAGCCGAGGAGTACGGGTCGGAACTGCCACCAAGTGATGTTGAAGATGACCCGTCAGAGGAGATCACGCCAGGGCCACAGTCATCGCTGCGCCCCGCTAGACGATGGACGAGGTCATGGCGGTCTCCTGAGACGCCACAGGATCAATTGGGTGTAGATGCTCCGTCTGGCGCAACCGAGGCCGCTTCCAACGCCAAGGCGCCTACGGTCGAGACGCCAGGCGGCGGTCGCGCCGAGGCCGTCGCATCAGGCGCAGTGGGGCAAGCGGGTGAGGCGCTCGATGACGCCGAGAGCACCCTCGAGATTCCCCTCACCCGCCATGGAGCCTTCACCCAGCAGTTCCGCCATCGGGGCGCTGGGACTCGCGATCGCGCTAGCTCGGTGGCCCCGAGTGAGGTCCCGACTCCGCCGGTGCCAGACGCGCCAGCTGTTAATGGCCCCGAGGCTACGATGCTCGAGGATCGGAGGGCTAGCGACAAATTCGTGCCAGCACCAGATCCTAGCGATGCCCGCGGGTCAGGCGACATCGGAGACGACGTTGCCGTTGCCAGGGGAAAATCTGTTTCAGATGCTGTTCAAGGTGCCCTCTCCAAGTCGCTGGGAAGCGTCAAGGCTTCGGCGGCGAGCGCAATTAGCTCCTACACTCGCAAAGCCCCTGCCGCGAGACCGATCCAGGACGCTTCCGAAACGCCATCGCCCGATCCGGGGATACCCATCGGCGCCGCAGCTGCCGAGGTATCGGCCTTCTTCGCGTCGCCGGAGGAGATTCCTTCGGTTTCGGAGGCCCCTGAGGTGACGAGATCTGCACCAAAGTCGACTCCTGAGCCTAAGTATGTCCCTCGCCATTCCCGTTCTCGAATCGTGGAGAACTCCGTTGCCCTCACAGCTGAGACCGCCTCGGAGTATCGCGAATCGTCTGGGGCCAAAGCTGTTGAGCCTCCACGGAGTCGCGCGCGCCATGCGAAAACCTCCCGGCCGCCATCGTTTCGCCCGGCGAGACCCGAGGGACCCCCGCCCCGCCACAGCCGGAGTGCGATTGCGGGTGCCATCTCCTTGGGACTGGTATTGGTGATTGCCGTGGGGATCGCCAAGTTGAGCAACTCCCCCTCAATCCGGACTAGCTCAACGTCTCTGACGGTGACCACACCGCCGACGACTCAAGCTCCCACCACTACGCCTACTACCAGGGTCTCGGGGGTGGATGCCGCACCAACGACGCTTCCCCAGCCCAAGACGATCGTCGTTGCCACCACGGTTGCGCGGCGCACCAAGACGACCGCTGCGCCCACGACAACCTCGACGGTTCCGCCCTTGGCGAATGCCGCTTACGCGCAAATTACCGTGCGCGTCGCGAACGGGACCACGGTAACAGGTGCTGCGGGGCGGATAACTTCAAAGCTTCAGGCGATGGGCTTCAACGTTGTGGTACCGATTGACGCCACGGTATCTGACCTTTCGACCACCACGATCTATTACTACACGGGCTTTTCGGTTGCTGGTCAAGGCGTGGCGGAAATTCTCGGCCTTCCCGCTTCTGCTGCAAAACCCTTGACTGCTTCAGCGCCGCTACCGGATATTTACCCATCCGACGTGAACGTCGTACTTGGTACTGACGTTGCCGGCTGATTACTGGGCTCCACTCTTTCGTGCGCTGGGAAAGCTCGACCTTCAGGGTGGCCACCTTGAAGTGGTACTGGACTTCGATGGGACGCTGGCCCCGATCGTGGCGATCCCATCTCGGGCGGAAGCCGACCCCGATATTCACGCAGTGCTGCCACGTATCATGGCCGATGGCACGTTAACGGTTATTTCTGGGAGGCCAGTGACGTTTCTTGTCGAGAAGCTGGCTTTTCTGGCTTCTCTTCCCGGGTCGGACCGGGTTACTTTTTACGGACACTACGGCCTCGAGGCGTGTGATCTCGCGGGTAACGCCATCGCATCATGGCATCTCGATCCCAGCGAGCTCGAGCTATTGGATGAGCTGCGCGCATCGTGGCTCGCGGAGCCGATCGCAGGGGTTCTCTTCGAAGACAAGATCAACTCGCTTGCCCTACATTTCAGAAATGCTCCGGACGCGCGCGAGGAACTGCTCGACTGGCTCGAGATGAACCTCCCTACCCGTGGACTTATGATTCGGCCCGGCAAGATGGTCTACGAAGTGACCCCTGTGTCATCGCCGAGCAAAGAGTCCATCGTTGAGCGAGTCGCTTCACGGGGTTCCGTGGCGGTCTTCGCAGGAGATGACGTTGGGGACGCGGGCGTATTTAGACTTTTCAATGCTCAGCGCGCCAAAGGTTTGGCGCGGCTTTCCATACTCGTCAAGGGCGGCTTTGAGACTCCCCCGGAATTGCTTTCGCTCTGCGATATCGCGGTACCTGGGCCAAAGGAGCTTGCTTGGGTCCTCGACCAGATACACCGTGCTTTTTTCCCGAGTCGCTAGCGATGGCGGGCGCCGCGGCGCTCCGCACTATTGCTGATCGAACCAGCGCATCTGCTCTTCGAACCAGAGGTTGGGGTTTCGCAGCGCAAGTCGCTCTTTGAGCTTTGCCGCCGCGGCCGCGCGCGCTTGTGGCTCGAGGTGGAGCCCTGCGTAGACCGCAAGTGCGGTCTCGCGGACGTCGAAGGGGTTAATTATCGTTGCGGCGTCCCCGATCACTTCTGCGATTCCCGCGTTGGCGGAGAGCACCAGGGTGCCGTGTGTGACATTGAGAAGCGGTCCTTCGCTGGCAACAAGATTGAAACCGTCGCGGATCGGATTGACGAGCAAGACGTCATAGCTGGCCAAAACCGCCAAGGAGAGCGGGTAGTGATCTAGGTTGAAGACCACGATGGGGTCAGAGTCGACCAAGATGCCGAGGTTGTCAGCGAGGATGCGCAGGTATCGGTTCGCGGAGGCGGCTTTCTCGGCGACTTCGCTGGCGTAATCGCCGTAGTCGGCAACGCCTTCGCGGCTTGGATAGCAGTTGGCGATGTGAACAACCTTGCCGATCAAATGGGGATAGAACTTGAGCATCTCCACGATGGCGTCTATGCCGCGGAGAATGTTCTTGGAAGGCTCCATCCGATCCACCCGGGCGACAATCTTCCGGTCTCCCGCGAGCTGGTAAAGCTTGTCAATTTCGAGCGCGGTTCTGGGGTCGCTCGCAGCCACAGCGAGTTCCTCGGGATCGGATCCAAGCGGGTCGACCCAGCAATTCGCTGCGGTGGCGATCCCGAACGAAGCGCTGGTTTCTTGATAGTTTTGCTTCCAAGCGCCACAGTGAAAGCCAAAGTGGGCCAAAGTGCCAAGCGAGCTAAGTAGCTCGTTGGCGAGGGACTTGGGCATAATGGCGAATTCGCTCGGCGTGGCGAAGGGGGTATGGAGAAACATCGAGATTTCCAGGTCCGACCTCAGCGAAGTGAGAATTCCCGCGACCAAGAACATGTGGTAATCCTGAAGGAGAACCTTTGCCCCCGGCGGTGCAATCGCGGCGAGGAACTCGGCAATCGCGGTACTGTAGTGCTGATAGAGGTGCCAATTCGCATAGAGGGCAGAATCGAAGCTGGGCACTCTGGAGAGGGAAAACATCCCGTGGTTGAGGTACCAAAGCAGTTCGTTGGAGATCTTGTTATAGGCGGCTTCATGGGTGATGGCATCGAGCACTACCGGGTAGATGCCTACCAGGTCCCCGCGATAGAGACCGAGCCTCTCCGCCTCGATTTCGGCAGGTGACGAAATAGGAAAGACCCAATTTACCGCTTGTGACCGTACCAAGGGGAGCAAGGCCGTCACCAAGCCTCCCGCGCCTCGCTTTAGTCCGACCTCGCCGGATGCATGCTCCACGGCACTATAAGGTCCTCGATTTGATACCACGAAAAAGTCCGCCATGGAAACTAGAACCTAGCCCGCTCCTCGGCGCCAGGCAAAGGGGATTCCTACCCGGAGGTAGATTTCGGGGGAAACTCCCGAGCCGAAGTAGATTTCATTGCGTGAGAGTACTGCTATTGCCGGACAAGTTTCGCGGAACCCTTCCATCGCGCGAATTTGTCGAACTGGCTCATGGCGCCATCGGCGACTTGGTCGAGGTGTCGGGGCGGGTGGTCTCTGACGGCGGTGAAGGTCTCATCGACGCCATGGGCGGCCACATCGTCGAGGTGGCGAGCTACGACGCCCTCGGCCGCCCCATCATGGCCTGCTACTCGCTTCTTGAGGGCGGGCTCGCGGTGGTCGAGATGTCGCGGGCGTCGGGGATGGAGCTCATTGGCTCGGCCGCGGACAACGACGCCGTCGCAGCAAGCACTTTTGGCACCGGCGTGTTGATGCGCGCTGCCATCGATGGCGGTGCAAGCAAAATCATTGTCGGCTGCGGCGGCTCGGCGACCACAGATGGCGGCATCGGCGCCCTCGAGGCGCTTGATAAGAGCTCCATCTACCAGCGTGTCTCCTACGTCGCGGCCGTTGACGTGAGAACGCGTTATCTCGATGCCGCAGAAGTCTTCGCTCCGCAGAAGGGAGCGAGTCCCGCAGAGGTGGCGTTTTTGCGCCGTCGCCTCGCGGGCAGCGCGACGCTTCTCGCACAGCGCTTCGGACGCGACGTGACCACAATCGACGGTTCTGGGGCGGCTGGTGGTCTTGCCGGCATGGTTTACGCCATTGGCGGGGAGATCATCCCGGGATTCGAGGTGGTTGCCGAGCACTTGGGTCTTGCGGAGTTATTCGAAGATTGTGACCTCGTGGTGACCGGGGAGGGTCTCGTCGACGCAGAGTCCTTCAACGGCAAAGTTGTCGGGTCGGTGCTCGAGATGGCGAAAAGGGCGAACAAGCCAGTGCTGGTGGTGTGTGGAAGCGTCACCGACGACGTTCGTTCCGCACTTTATGCCAGGACCTTGGGAGTGACCGAACTGGTGGCGACTTTCGGAGCTTCACGAGCGATGGGCGAAACGGCATCGTGTGTCGCAAAGGCGCTGCGAGCATCGATCTTGGGCCTTTTGCAAGATGGGGATTGGGCTTCGGCGGCCGAAAGTAATTCCCCAGGAAACTAAAATTAAAACTTCATTTCAAAATGATGTCATCTAGAGCGGTTTAGGGACGGGCCCAAAGATACCGCGGCAACCAGTCGAGAGACCAGGTGCCAATGCCCGAGCGATGAGGAGGTAACGATAACTTTGTCTTACGTTGAATCTCTGGCGTGCAAAGAGTGCGGCCAGACTTATGAAGCCAAAGCACTGCATGTTTGCGAGTTCTGTTTCGGACCGCTCGAAGTCAAGTACGACTACGATGCCATAGCTGCGAATATCTCCCGGGCGTCGATCGCGGCGGGCCCGCCATCAATCTGGCGCTACAAGGATCTTCTCCCGGTCGCCGGCGACGACTACGTCTCCCTCGGTGCCGGATTC
>JAKASN010000023.1 GCA_021819025.1 Actinomycetes bacterium
CCGAGGCGTGTCTTAGAGAGCAGCAAGTGGATCGCCACCATCGCCAAGATCGCGATGGCGATTATCGCCAGCTGCGCATGGGTAAAGCTGAATGGTCCAATATTGACCGGCTGGGAGATCGCGACGGGGTATTGGTCGAATCCCACCCCATAGAAGATCTGGAGAATGTTGTCCATCACCAAGGAGAGGCCGAAAGTGACGATCAGCATGTAAAAGAGCGATTTGCGCCGGCGCACAAAAGGCGAGAGCACCGACTCCGAGACCAGCATGGAAACCAAGCCCGTCCCCACGGTGGCCAAGACCACTGCAGTCCAAAAAGGCAGATGCAGAGTCTGAGAAAAGGTGTAGGCGAGCAGCATCCCTACCCCTAAGTAGGAACCGTAGGCAAAGTTGACGAAGTTCGTCACGCCAAATTGCAGCGAGAGGCCCACACTGAGCAGCGAGAGGACTGATGCGGTAACGAGGCCGAAGCCCACAGTAAGGAGAAAGAGCTTCACGGCGCGATCTCCCCTGCGACGGCCTTCGAACCGGGCTTATGGAAAACGTCATCGGAAGCCACAAGGCATATCGGCCTGCGCAACACGATCCCCCCTATCGAGTCTTTACCAGTGATACAGAGGGTCTTTGCGGCGCCAAAGTGTGCCGAATTTCACCCCCATTGATACTTCTAGGCCGACACACAGTGGAAACACAGATTTAATTCACAATTAACAGTTAATCCCGTATTTGTAGTTGTGCCCATTAATCCCACACCATCGCTACATGGGGCACCGACCTCGACGCCCTTGCCGAAAATCCTGGACAACGCGCGCTGGCGAGATCGTTGCCTTGCGTGATTGCCCCCCTAGGCGCGTGTCGGCGCGAGCCACCCGCAAGCTCTGAGATTCGCCCAAGCACCCGGAAAAGTCCCGATTGCACCCCCTAACCTGGCTCGATGCAACTGGAATGCCACGCTCGATCCCTTTTGTGATGTCAGCTCGGGAAAATGCCAAGCCGACAAGTTGCACCGGGTAGCCGAGCGTAGTACTGCCAATCCGCGCTGGGCAAGCGGAAGCGCTTCGAGGCAATCCTTGAGGTTTTGCACTCGCCCAGTGCGGGGCTAGTCGGCGAGGTCATGCACTAATTTGCGGCAAAGAACAAAAGTCGCCGCGCTCGCAGGCCTGCTCCAACACCGAGCTTCCCCGATTGCCCTGGTATCTGGTGCCAGCGGTCCATAAGCTCTTTTCCGAAGCTTGACCATGATCGCCTCCGGTAAACCGCGGGAGATTCCCAGGGGAATAGCTCGGTCGCTACGGTCTTGCGACGTTGCCATCGACCGTTGGGCAAGCTGAAAAACTCCCTCCACGGCAACCTTTGTGGCGGCGACAGCGGCGACTTCCACACCTCAGTATGCCAGGCATGCTGAGGTGCTCCCCTCGTCGGCACCCAACTCTGTTAGTTAGCGCGGCTCTTCTCCGCTCCAGAATACCTACCCATCTATAGGTCCTCCTTTTCTTTTCGCCTTCCGGCCGCTTCAGTGTCTTGCGCCCTGCCCACCGAGACGCAACTGAAGCGAGTCGATGGTAGTTGTCCACCTCCCACGTCCAACTAGCGCTGTCGTGGTTCGTTTGGCGTCCCGGCGTGAGCGGCGACATCTCTGCTCTGCATTCGGTATAGGAACCTCTCATCGAGAGCCTTCTTCACTTCCCGGGAGCTCGTCACGGCCCAAAGCTCACGTTGCCCGACGCCCTAGTTGTCGCCACCGCAATTGAGAGAGGGGCCGGTGTGCTTGTTACCACTGATCGAGGTTGGCCGACAAAGAGCAACTTAGGATTCGAAGGAGATCTCATCAGGCTCTAAAGCTTGCCTGCGCGTTATTCCTGACACCGAAAAGCGCAACGGTGTATGCCGAACAAAGGAGGCCATGGGAAGGGGATGCAGTAGTCCCGGCGATGTCGGCTGCCGCAAGCGTTGCGAGCTGGTTCTTATTGTGTGCTCCAAGGTCACCGAGAATTACCAGCTAAGAGCCACATTAGGTGACGAGACACCAATTACCTAAACCGAATTTCCGTTTTCACTTCCGTTTTGAGCTTTTTTCGCGGCCTGTTTCCGTCTTGCCAAATAGCCCTTGCAGCGCCTCTCCAACCTCGAGGCGCTCAGTGGCGAGGTGCCCGTAGTTATCCTTGGTTATCCTCACCGAGCCAAGCCCCAAGGGTATCGGCCGCCACCTCCAAAGCTACGCCGCCGCTCAGCATGAATGAGGCCGCGCTGTGCCTGAGTTCGTGGAGGTGCCAGTCTCCCAAGCCCGCTTTCACCGCGAGGCACTTGCACGCCGTCGAGAGGTGGTCGGGGTCGATGCAAGGTCCGAATGGAGTGCTGGAGAGCGCGAGGAGTTCGGCCCGAGCCAAGCCCGCACCTTCGAGGTGGAGACGTTCGGCGATCTGTGCTTGTCTGCGATCCCCAAGCGCCTCCACGACAAAGCCGGGCAGCGGGATCACCCTTCGGCTCGCAGCGGTCTTTAGGTCGCCGATAACAGCTTTGCTACCCTCTTTCTCGCGATTGGGGCCTATCGCCAGCGTTTGCACTTTGGAATCGAATTCGCTCCACCTGAGCGCCAGAGCTTCGCCACGCCTCAAGCCAAGAGCTTACGTGACAACCCAAAGAGCACTAAGGCGATCACCCTTTGCGGCTTCGAGTAGCGCTTGTGCCTCATCTTGGCTGAGCGCACGGCCTTCGCCGTGTGCTTGGCGTATCGGCGACGAATCTCTCACCGGGTTGCGTTGCGGCCAGCGCCACCTCACGGCCCTTGTGAGACTCTGCGGCCAAAACGACTCCTCGGCCCCTGCGGGAAACGTCGCCAAGGGCGCCCGAGCGACAAATTAAGCCCTGGGCGCCCCTCGCTTGGCTCAATCAACTAACGGCTGGCACTCGCTCAACGCTTGGGGCACCGAGTTTCGCAACTGCCAAATATATCACGAAGGCCAAGACCGGCGTGGCTATTGATCCCAAAGTTGCTCCCCATGGCCAGTGCGACTGAATGAGAAATATGCCGCAAGCGGCCGAGATGATCCAAGCGGAAATTCCTGCCGGCTTGAAATGTGCAAACGCCGAGTCAGGCTGGGTTGGGTGAATGATGCTATCGGTTCCTTTGCGCTCGAGGTATATGTGGGCCAAGGCGATGGCCACCCAGCCCGTTACGAGCGATCCTTGCCAGGAGAGCGCGAGCAGCAGGTACTTGACAACCGGCAGCAGCATGAGAGCAAAGATGATGGCCGCGCCGATGGCCGTCCACACGACGAGAGGCAAGCGAATACGCATGGTGCGTTCCCCAAATTCCTTGAGATTCGATATCCCCAAGGCGTAGTTTGCTGTGTTGATCCGAGTCTGGGAAACGAAGACTACCAGAAGACCAAGGAGTCCCATCAGGTTAACTAACCCGACCGCCACCCCGCCCTCGGTGGCCTGCAGCCCCGGTATCGAGTAGGTGAGAAAAATCCCAATCAATGCGTTGGCGCCAAACGCCAGCGAGTAAAAGAGCCAGCCAAAAGTGATGTTTCTGTGGAAGCGCGCGTCCTTTACCCGTCCGAGAGCTGCAAAATCCATCGTGTACATCATCAAGATCCAGACCCCCATGTAGGCGGAGAAGGTGCCAAGCCAACCCGGGCCGCCTTGGAGGACAGAGAGACCGGGGACCGAGTGGGTGATCCAGGCGCCGTTGAAGCCGTACTTTGCGCCTGCCCAGACAACGGCAGTGATAAGACCGCCCCAGTAAATGGGCATCAGCCATCCATTGATCTTGTCTAGCCAGTGCCGTATCCCTCCAGCAACTAAAGGGGCGGTATAAACGACGATGATGGCATACCAAGCGGTCAGTGGTCCTCCAAACTGAGTGCGGAAGGCCACAGCCAGGATCGAGCCTTCGAACACCGCGTAATAGATCGCCGTGGCGGCAAAGATGATGGTGGCGAGAATCGCTCCGGAACGCCCGAGCAGGGTCCGCGAGAAGCGAGCTACTGTCAATCCATGGCGCAACGCGTAGGTGGCCAGGACGCGATTGATCGCCCCATAGACGATGATCGTGAGTACCAAGCCCACGATGGCGTTGACGGTTCCATAGGCCTTGGCCAAAGCCGCGCCGACGTAGACGAAGAACATGGCGCTTACCAGGCCATACCA
This sequence comes from Actinomycetes bacterium, assembly GCA_021819025.1. Classification (GTDB taxonomy): domain Bacteria; phylum Actinomycetota; class Acidimicrobiia; order Acidimicrobiales; family Acidimicrobiaceae; genus Acidithrix. The sequence continues at coordinate 4,156 of JAKASN010000023.1, forward strand.
GGCCATGGAAAGAGAGCCTGCACTCATCTGCGCGGATTGGTCGATAACGGGCTGGCTAGTTTCATTGATGGACATGACGACCTCCTAAAATCAGGCATGGCTCTAGCAACGCGCGTCACAGACGCCATGCACAATGGCTATTTTTTGGGCGCCGGCAAACTGCCGGAAGGTAGTTAGCTCCAGTGAGAAGCCGAGCGCCGGGTCATAAGCTCCCGGTACTGGGCGGTAGTGTTGGCAAAGAGTTCTCCGGTACCCCAGTCGAGGATGACGCCGTAGCGCCGGATCACGTCGAGCAGGGACAACTCTCTTTCTCGGTACCTCTTGGCTACGAGGTTGGCGTCCTCGGTGAGCCATCCGATGCGCTGGGCACGGATTTGCAGGCGCAACTCGCGCGACCGCTCTTCATCGACGGCGAATTCGTCGAGCTCCGCATCGATCTCGTTGATCACGACACCGTAGTCGGCAGCCGCTCGTCCAATCGAAACGTAGCCATCGATGACATCCTCAAGGACTTCGCCATAGGGCCTTTCCAGCGGGTCTCCATATCCTCCGCCCCCCGCCGAGGGGCGTGTAAAGGAATCACCTGGCTGCAGGTGCACGGAGGAGAAGTTTGACCCGAGGAAGATCTCCTGATCGGTTCCTTTATTCATCCATACTCCATGGGGTATCGAGGGCAGGCCGCCTTCGATACCCCAAGTGATGGAGCGGGCGCGATCACAGCAGTAGCTCATAACCGGACCAGTGGCATCAGTAAGAGTTCCACCCTTCTCGACCCCAAGGCCTCCGCGGAAACGGCCCGGCCCGCCAGAGTCGCAGGCGATCTGGTGGGAGGTGGTCAAGACTGGAGAGAGACGCTCTTGACCCTCGACGGACTGGACGGCCAGCCCCGGGCCAAAGACCGGTGCGGTGGCAGTCGCGCCATCCTTGCTCGCGCGGCCACCCCAACCACCGGCCATCCAGTCGTACCACATGAAGAAAGGAGCGTCGTCATTGCGGCTGTCGCGTCCTCCCACCAACAAGTACTCCAAGTTGAAGGCGCAGGCCATAGCTCGTTCGGGCATGATTTGAGACCAAAGCTCAAAAATGCCATTCATCAGCTTTTCATAAGTGCCTGAGCAGAATCCGGTAACTGCATATGGCCAGCCCGCATTGACCACGGTGCCTTCTGGCCCAATGTCTGCGGTGACAGCAGCGTAGAAGCCCGAATTGAGGGGCACATCGGGGAAGAAGGTCTTGGTACCGGCATAAATCGCCGAATGCGTCGTGCCATAGCCCGAGTTGAGAAAAGTTCCCACGGCGCTCGCCGAGCCGGTCAAGTCGTAGTGGATGCCCTTTCCATCCAGCGTCAATTTGATGCGAATGGGTACGAGTCCTTCGGGCTTGTCGGGGTCGAAGTCGATATAGTCGACAGTCTCCCACACTCCTTTGGGGAGATGCTCAAGGCTCCGGCGCACGATCCTCTCCACGTAATCCTGGCTTTCCTGCATTGCTTGCACCACGGTGGCGGTGGAATACTTGTCGACGAGCCTGAGAACTTCGCGCTCACAAACCGCTGTGGCCTCGCTTTGCGCGTGCAGGTCGCCCATCGCCTGGCGCGGGGCCCGGGTATTGGAGACCAGCAGCTGCGCCACGTCATGGAGGAAGACTCCTTTGCTCCATATGCGTACCGGGGTGATGCGCAGTCCCTCGCCAAAGTGCTCTCGAGCATTTACGTCAAAGGATCCCGGTACCGCGCCTCCGATGTCAGCCCAGTGTCCCTTGTTTTGAGCAAAGGCAATCACCCGGCCCTCAGAAAAGATCGGCCTGATGAAGCTGACGTCGTTGAAGTGCGTGCCACCGCGGTAAGGGTCATTGACAGCAAAGACATCCCCCGGGTGAATGTCGTGGCTGAATTCCTCGAGCACCGCCTTGCATTGGAAGTGCAAAGTGCCAACATGCACTGCGATGTCGCCGGTCCCTTGCATCACCGTGTTGCCTCTCGCGTCGCACAATGCCGATGAGAAGTCGCGCGAGTAAATGACAAAGGAATAGCAGGTCCTCAGTATCTGCTCACTCATCAGGTCAACCGCAGTCGCGAAGGCATTCTTCAGCACTTCAAAGGTGACCGGATCGAGCGCACGGTCGGGTTCATTGCTGCTCTGGCTGCTTGCTTGGTCGGCCAGCCTCACGTTAGTCATTTCGACTCCTCCAAACTATTGTCTGATTCGGTGATGTAAATGCGGATGTTGGCCCATTCGTCGATCTCGGCACTGGTACGAGGTGGAACCAGGGTCGTCGAATCGAGCTGGTCGATGACGACAGGACCTCGGAAAGTGGCCCCGGCCGGCAATTGTGAACGCTCATAGACTGGCGTAGCAACCCAGCCTTCGCGACCGAAGTAGACCGGGCGGATTTCGCGGGGAGCTCCGGGATCTCTCACCAAGGTGCGAGCCGGGACAAATGTTGGCTTGGGAATCTTGCCGACTGCGCTCAGGTGAATCTGGTAAATTTCGACGGGCTGGTCAAGCTGGCTAAAGGCAAACTCGCGTTCGTGAAGCTGGTGAAATACCTCGACAGCCTGGCCAAGGGCGTCAACGCCCGAGCCGATAGGCACCGAAAGCGAGCGCCACTGCCCTTGGTAGCGCATGGAGATCGTCCTTTGCAGCAGGCAATTCTCGTCGGCAACCCCCTCGTGGCGCAACCTTGCCGCCGCTTCGGCTTCCAAGGCTTGAAACTTGGATTCCAAATCGCTGGTATCACAGCTTGCGGCCAATGCGGCATACATGGCCGAGAGATCGTGGCGGATGTCGACGAGCAAGCAGCCCATGGCGGATGTCACTCCGGGGCTAGGCGGCACCACGACGACAGGGATGTTGAGCTCGCGCGCCACTTCAGCGCCGTGTAAAGGCCCTGCGCCGCCAAAGGCGATTAGAGCGAAATCGCGGGGATCGTAGCCTCGCCGGATGGTTATCAGGCGTACCGCATTGGCCATGTTGGCGTTAGCAACTTGCAATATGGCCTGGGCAGCCTCATCAACGGATACGCCCAGTGGTTTGGCTATCACGCCATCCACAGCCTCTACCGCGGCCTGATGGTCGAGTATCTTGGCGCCCCCGGCCAGGTTGGTGCCGAGGCGATTGAGGACGACATTTGCGTCGGTGTTTGTCGGTTGATCACCGCCGGATCGATAGCAAGCCGGTCCAGGGTCGGCACCTGCCGATTGCGGGCCGTTGCGCAAGGAGCCGGCGATGTCAATATGTGCTAATGACCCTCCGCCAGCACCGATGGTAAGCACTTCGATGCTAGGGAACGCGATCGGGTGCCCATACTCTACGTGCCACTCTTTGGAGATGCGCAGCTCGCCGTTGGAAATCAAGGAGATGTCGGTGGAGGTGCCGCCCATATCCAGACCTACTGCATTCTCGTAGCCGCATTGTTGGGCAATGTGGCGCGCCGCGATGGCACCGGCCGCGATTCCTGAGGCCGCAAGACGGACCGCAAAGCGCTTCACCATGCGCGGCGTCATTGACCCGCCGCCGGAATGCAACAGGAGAAGATCTCCTTCATATCCCCCTTTAGTGAGCTCATCGGCCAGCCGGTTTACATATCCCGAGACCAGTGGAGCCAACACCGCATTGGAGACTGCGGTATTGAAGCGATCGTGCTCAAAGATTTCCGGCAGGATCTCCGCCGATGCAGAAATGGTTGCGTCCGGAAGCTCCTCTTGGAGGATGCGGCGCATCTTAATCTCATTTTGCGGATTGGCGTAGGAGTTTATGAAGCAAACTGCCACCGTGGTGACTCCCCTTTTACGGAGAAGGGCGGCCAACTGGCGCGCTTCTTTTTCATCAACGGCGGTTATCACGTTGCCGGCGTAGTTGGTTCGCTCATTCACCTCAAAGCGGTCGCGGCGCTTGATGTAGGGACCAGAAACGTCTTTGTAGGCGTCCCAGAGGTCGTCTTTGGTGCCGTCTCGAATTTCAATCACGTCGCGGAAGCCGCGGGTGGTAACCATGGCCGCCCTCGGAAAGTTCCTCGTAATGAGAGCATTGGTGGCCACAGTGGTTCCGTGGGAAAATAGGTTTACTTGGTTGAGATGGACTTTCGCCCTCCGCACTCCGTCGAGGACGGCTACCATCGGGTCAAAAGGCGTTGAGGGGACCTTGGTCACGCGCATGTGCTGACTTCCCTCATCGAAGATGCACACGTCGGTGAAGGTGCCACCAACGTCAACGGCAACGCGAGCACTGGCCATCTTGTTTTTCCTCTCGACTCGAAGTGATATATTCAGGAATACAAGGTGACGGGCGTCGCTGTCTCTGGACGAACTAAAATTCGGCCCCATATACGTTGTAGTTTTTACAGCGAGCCAGTTTGCCTCAGCGGGCATTGGCGCGTCAAAGTTCACTTTGGGGGATCTATAAGTGACAGATCGACCTGAAATGGTCCTGGCTGATGTGGTCGGGGAAGCATCGCTCAAGCTCACGCCGGTGGTACCAGGAGACCCGTCTCTCCCGGTGCACGGAGCACACACCAGCGAGATTCACTATCCAGCACGTTGGTTTGAAGAAAGAACCATCATGCTCACGACCGGATTGCGCTTTGTTGGTTCCGAAGCCGATTTGGACGAAGCTTCCAAGCTCGTGGTAGAGCTTCGCAGGGCCGGATTAACCGCGATGTTTTTTGGGGTTGGGGTATACTTCGACGAAGTTCCTCAGGCGCTGGTAATCGCTTGCCGTAACGCCGGATTTCCCCTTTATGCCGTGGCTCCTGAGGTTCCCTTCTACCACATCGAGAATTTTGTCAACAAATCGAAGGTATCGCCGGATGCCTACGTCCTCAAGCGAGCCATGTGGTTAAGCAATGACCTGCTGCAAAGTATTTCCGCTGAAGCTCCCATTCAGGCGCTGATTGCCCGTCTAGCGGCTGCAGCGCGCGGAACAGCAATCCTCTACGAGGATAGCGGCAAGGTAGTCGAAGTCTCGGGTGACGGGCCCACCAATTTGATCTGGAATGAACTGCGTGAACGTCCGGATGGCTTCGAAAAGATCAAGATTGGACGATGGGAGTTAATGTCGCGTTCATTGGTACTGCGTGGCGAGGGTTACAAACTTGCCATTGCCAGCCGCAATGCGGGAATCATGACCGAACTCGGCGACGCGCTCTTAGATACCGCCCAACGCCTGCTGGGAGCGATCAATGGCCTTAACAATCTCGCCATCTCTCGCGAGCAACATGAGAACGCCCAGTTGCTCACCACGCTACAAGATGGCATTCCGGTGTCGAGGGAGTATCGCTACTGGGAAAGGATGAGGATCTTCCGGTTCGAACCCTACGAACGGGTGCGTTCCTTGTCGGCCGTCAGCCTTGGAAGAGAGCTTCTTGCCCCCAACTTGATGACGAATTTGTTCGACCACGCTAACACTGTCGGCCTAGGTCTGCTTCTGGCAGAGAACGGACGGACACCCGACAGCCCAGCGGGCCTTCACGCCCTTGTGGCGGACTTGCCGGCTTTAGCTGCGTGGCTGGAGAATTTCAGCCCATCTGTGGTGGTCGGGCTTTCCGAGCCATATTCGGACTTGGCGGCCACGCCCGAAGCATTTCGTGACGCCGAAACCGCGGTGAACATAGCGCGCCGCCGCGCCAGGGCGGCGCATCGTTCCGGGATATCCGTCAAGCGTTCGATCATTCTCCTCGACGAGGTCGACCCGGCGACTTGGCTGCTGGCGCGCCGACAATCACCTCGCACTGAAGACAAGCTCGACAGGTTTGTGCGGCCGATCAAAGCCGACCCTGAGCTGACTTCCACGGTGATTCACTACTTAGCCCGCGACCAGGACATTGCCCGAGTGGCCAAAGAAATGTTTGTCCATGCCAACACTGTGCGTTATCGCCTGCGCAAGGTAGAAGAGCTGCTAGGCGTCTCTCTGGCCGAAGCGGCTGCTGTCACCAACTTGTACCTGGCTTTTCAAGACGAAGTATCGGCACTCGCCGGTCATGAGGGACCTTAGCGATACCAGGTGCCCACCTGTGGAGCGAGTGGCCTGCGAGCAGTAAAAATCTTGAATGCGTCAAGATATCGCTGTCTCATGTGCGAGAAATTGACGCATCTCGCGACGGTCGGCTTGACCGGGCTTGGTGGAGGCGCGCCGAGCTTTTTGTAAAAAATACAATCAAGTTGCCATCTATGGCTGGGCGGCGACAAGGAAGGGAGCGAGGCACGAGTTGATCAGGCCTGGTTTTGGGGAGTCGCGCGAACATTCTGCCAGGCCAGTACGCCTCGTCCTTGAAAACCCTTCTTAGGACCTCGATTGACCCAGTGATCCACCGACGTCACATTTGCTAAGAGAGTCCGTTTTCGCGAAATTCTCTCTCGGCGGCGCGCTCAATCTCACGATAGCGAGGCGCCTACTGAGATTTGATGTGCGCGATACAAAATCGCAGATGGTCCGTTGAGGCCGCTCGGTTCGCCCCCAAGAAACCAACGAGCATTCCTTGCTTAGTACTCGGGACCGTAATTGCGATCACGTATTCGTGGACCCTTAGGCTGCAGCCCGGGAGCCTTTGTTGTCGCTGAGACGCTCCATGAGT